>NZ_JBFARL010000116.1:0-25738 GCF_040674655.1 Actinomadura sp. NPDC049753
TGGTTTTTCTTCTTTTCTTGATTTGTGTTTTGTGCGTTTAGTGGTTCTGCCGAGTGCGGGCGTGTTGCTGGGGGGGCGGGGGCGCGCCGCGCCGCGGCCCCCCCCCACCGCGCTGCGTCGGGCCCTTGTCCGCGCCCCTCATCTCCCGGCCCGCGGCGGAACCCCCCGCTGGGCCGTTCCCGGTTCGTTCTTGAGAATCCTCCCCCCGGGCTCGCGTCGAGTCCGGGGTCTTGCATGACGGAGCACTTCCCTGACACGCACCGCTCCCAAGGAAGGCTTCACCATGCCCCGCGCCCCCCGATCGAGCGCCCGAGGATCCCGGCCTCGTCCCGCCCGCCGTCCGGCGGACGGGCAGCGAAGGCCCGCCGCCGAGGCCGCGCCCGCGCCCGCCGCCAAGTCCACGCCGCCCGCCCCCGCCGTGGCGTCGTTCGCCGAACTGCCGCTGCCGGCCCCGCTCCAGGAGACGCTGGTCCGCCAGGGCGTGACCGCGCCGTTCCCCATCCAGGCCGCGGCCCTCCCGAACGCCCTCGCCGGACGAGACGTCCTCGGCCGGGGACGCACCGGCTCGGGCAAGACGCTCACGTTCGGCCTCGCGGTGCTCGCCCGCACCGCCGGGCGCCGCGCCCAGCCCCGCCGCCCCCTCGCCCTGGTCCTCGTCCCCACCCGGGAGCTCGCCCAGCAGGTCACCGGCGCGCTCGAACCGTACGCGGACGCCGTGGACCTGCGGACGGCCACCGTGGTCGGCGGCCTGCCGATCGCGCGGCAGGCGAACGCGCTCGCGCGGGGCGCCGACGTCCTGATCGCCACGCCCGGGCGGCTCGCCGACCTGATCGAGCGCGGCGACTGCCGGCTCGACGCCGTGCGGATCACGGTGCTGGACGAGGCCGACCAGATGACCGACCTCGGCTTCCTGCCGCAGGTCACCCGGCTCATGGAGCAGACCCCGCAGGACGGGCAGCGGATGCTGTTCTCCGCCACGCTCGACGGCGGCGTCGACCGGCTCGTCCGCCGGTTCCTCAGCGACCCGGTCACCCACTCGGTCGACCCTCCGGCCGGAGCGGTCACCGCCATGGAGCACCACCTGCTCCACGTCGCCGACGAGGACAAGCACGAGACGACCGTGCACATCGCGGCCCGCGAGAGCCGCGTCATCATGTTCGTCGGCAAGAAGCACCAGGCGGACCGCCTCGTCCGCAAGCTGACCGCCCGCGGGATCAGCGCCGCGGCGATGCACGGCGGGAAGACGCAGTCGCAGCGCAACCGCGCGCTGAACGGCTTCCACAGCAAGGACATCACCGTGCTGGTCGCCACCAACGTCGCCGCCCGCGGCATCCACATCGACGAGCTCGATCTCGTCGTCAACGTCGATCCGCCCGCCGACCACAAGGACTACCTCCACCGCGGCGGCCGCACCGCCCGCGCCGGGAACGCCGGGACCGTGGTCACCCTCGTCCTGCCCGAGCAGCGCCGCGAGATGGACGCGATGATGGCCAAGGCGGGCATCACCCCCCGCGTCTCCCGCGTCCGCCCCGGCGACGCCGACCTCGCCCGCATCACCGGCGCCCGCACACCGTCCCGCACCGCCGCCGCTCCGAACACCGCCCCGTCCCGCAAGCCGCGTCCCGCCGCGTCCGGCTCCCCGCGCGGGAACTCCCACACGGCCGCCCCCTCGCGCAGGCCGCGGCGGCGAGCGTCCTCCCTCAACAGCTGACCCGGGCCGCTCAGGCTTCGTCGGCCGTCGCCCGCCGCCGCAGCCGGCGGACGGACGGCGCGATGAGGGACGGCCCGCCCGCCAGGCACCAGAGGGCGATGACCGGGTCGCAGATGGCGCAGCCGAGCGAGGATCCGTGCGCGAACGGGACGATCGGGTTGCCCTTCACGTGGTGCACCACGTCCCAGGCCGTGTGGAGCAGCCACCCGATCCCGACGAACGTCCACGATTCGAGCCCGCGGTAGGCGCAGTAGGTCACGGCGGCGGTGAAGAGGAACTCCCAGCCGCCGAGCCCGCCGCCGCTGAGGTAGGCGGCGCCCGCTCCGCCGACCATGACCGCGTTGAACCGGCGCCGGTGCGGCTCCCTGATCAACGACATCCCGGCGGCGTAGGCGGCACCGATCAGGATCGGCGCCAGGACGGTCATCAGCATCGGCTCTCCTCGGTAGGCCCGGTCATGCGGGACCGAAGCTAACCGTCCGCGATCACGCCGCCCAGTGGCGGAAACGCCACCTCCCAACGGAATTCCGCCAAGCCGTGCGACGCCCCACTGACAAGGCGGAACGGCCGGAGACACCCGTGGCGACGGCGCTGTGATCGGCTACGTTCTCGCCATGCACACCGTCGCCGTCCTCGCGTTCCCCGGAGTGATCCCGTTCGACCTGTCCACCCCGATCGAGGTCTTCACCCGGACCCGCCTGCCGGACGGCCGCCCCGCCTACCGGGTCCGCGTCTGCGCCGAGACGCCCGAGGTCGACGCCGGGGCGTTCACGCTCCGCGCGCCCTGGGGACTGGACGGCCTGCGGGACGCCGACACCGTCGTCGTCCCCGGCGCCGCGGACCCGACGGCCCCCCTGCCGCCCGCCGTCCACGACGCGCTGACGGCGGCCGCCGCCCGCGGCACCCGGATCGCCTCCATCTGCACCGGGGCGTTCCCCCTCGCCGCGACCGGGCTGCTCGACGGCCTGCGGGCGACGACCCACTGGTCCGCCGCCGGCCTGCTGGCCACCGCCCATCCCGATATCGAGGTGGATCCGGACGTCCTCTACGTCGACAACGGGCGGGTCCTCACCTCGGCCGGGGCCGCCGCCGGGCTCGACCTGTGCCTCCACATGATCCGCCTGGACCACGGCTCGGCGGTCGCCGCCGACGCCGCCCGCCTGTCGGTCATGCCGCTCGAACGGGAGGGCGGGCAGGCCCAGTTCATCGCGCAGCCGTGCCCGGCCACACCCCGCGGCTCCGTCCTTGAACCCCTGCTCGCCTGGCTCCAGGACGACCTGTCCCGTCCCCTCACCGTCGCCGACATGGCGGAGCGCGCCGGCATGAGCGCCCGGTCCCTCATGCGCCACTTCCGCGAGCAGACCGGCACCACGCCTCTCCAGTGGCTCCACCGGGCCCGCGTCCGCCAGGCGCAGCACCTGCTGGAGACCACCGAGCACACCGTCGAACGGATCGCCGCCCAGGTCGGCTTCGGCTCACCGACCGCCTTCCGCGACCGCTTCAAGCGCACCACCGGCGTCAGCCCCCACGCCTACCGCCGAGCCTTCCGCGCCCGCGGCCCCCGGGCCGTCCCTTAGCGGGATGGCGGCCCCGAAGCGCGTCAGCCCTCGACGCCCAGGTATCCGCCCGTGTAGTCGATCATCTTCCGGACATGCGCGGCGATGCGGTGGGGACATCCCTCGCGGTCGTCCACCCCCGCGGCGTCCGGCGCCACCGCACGAGCAAGAGGCGGCACGTCGCGGAGATTGATCCCGCGGTGCCCCTCCGGGTGCCGGCACGGCCGGTCGAGGACCGAGAGATCGAACGTCTGGAGGCCGTCGCGGTAAAGCGCGACCACGCCGGGAGCGGCGGCGCCCCAGGCGCAGTGCTGTGCCAGGTGGCTCACGGCCAGTGCCAGCGACGCCCGCTCCCTGGAACTCGCGTCGCCGAGCAGACGGCGCGCCGCCCACAGCGCCGCCAGCTCGGCCGTGGGATCGATTCTGCTGCCCTTCTGCCGCTCGATGCCGGTCATCAGCGCGTCGATGTCGAGTAGGCCGCCCCCCGTCAGGAAGCGCTCGTCCAGGTGTGCGGTGTCCGGGGCGTCGAAGCGCTCCGCCCGCGCGTCCTTGAGGACCTGTTCCGCCTCGGCGGCCAGCCCCGCGAGATAACCGGGACACGCGTACACCTCGATGTCCTCGCCGTCCGGGTGGCGGGCGAGCCACCCCTCCGGATCCCCGACACGAGCCACGACGTCGCCCGCCTCCTCGGGAACGTCGACCACCTGCGGATGCTCGTGCTCGCCGGGCGCCGCGCAGCCCGCGGCCTCCAGCACCGTCCCGGCACGTCCGGCCGCCTCGATCAGGTCGTCGATGAGCGCGGGGTCGGTGACCTTCCACCTGGCGTACCAGCGGCTCGCCCAGAGCGCGGCGGTCATCGCCCGCCCGTGCCGCGAACCCGGGTCGGACTTCGCCTCGGCGGCGATCCGACCGAGCAGCTCGAAAGGATCGCCGTAGGGATAGCCATGAGCCATGTTGGCGAGCTCGCCGGCCAGGCCCGCGTAGTCGACCGCTCCGTCGTCAGAGATCATTGACCAAGCAAACCAGCCCAGGCAGGCCCTCAGGAACAACGCCAGACGGTGCCCACCTGAGTACCGGCCCAGATGGCCCTGGTGTGCGGCACACGCGTCATCGAGTACGCGGTCACCCCGATAGGCGGGGTCGCACGGGTCCAGGAAGCGCCGTCGAAATGCAGCAGATGCGCGGGATCGAACGGGCTGGACACCCAGACGCCGCCCCGTCCATCGGAGGCGATCGAGCCGAGGAACCCCACCACGGACTTCGGCCGCACCTCGCCGAGCGGACCGGACGGATCCGGAAGCCGATGCACCGTGAACGCGGAGCCGTCCCAGTGGTGCAGCGTCGGCGGCGGGAACAACGGGTGCTGTTCGAGGGCGTAGAACCAGACGTCGTCCGGGGCGACGTACTCGATCTGCAGGATCCAGTGGGCCCATTCCGAGCCCCACGGTGTACGCGTCCAGTCCGTGCCGTCGAAGTGCCACAGCGGGGTCGGGCCGATCTGCGACTCGCCATATCCCCCGGCCCAGACGTCCGAGGCGCGTCCGGCGGCGACGGCGTTGAGCCCGGAGGGTTGCGGAAGGGTGAGCGCGTTCGTCCACTGGCCGTGCCGCCACACCGACACCGTCGTGGCGTCCTCGTGGATCCCGGTCGCCCACAGCCCGCCGGTCCGGTCGACGTCGATGGCCTGGAGCTGCCCGCCGGCGGGACCCGCCACCGTCGTCCAGCGGCGCCCGTTCCAGTGCAGCAGATCAGTGCGCTCCTGGGCGTTCCGACCTGCGGCAAGAGCCCACACGTCCGCGGCACGGTGCGCGCGGACATCGTTGACGACGACCAACCCTTCAGGCATCGCGACGCGCGACCAGCCGCGCGGGGTCCGATGCAACATGACGGCACGCGAGTCCGGCTGAAACGCGTTCTCGGTGCCCCCGGCGAAGACGTGCCACGGGTCCGGCGCGGCGATACCGAGCAGATGACTCCGCCCCGCCAAGGGCGGCGCAGGCACATCAACCCACTCCCCCACCGACGGTGCATCGGCCCGCGCAACCCCGCCCAGCGGTCCGGCAACAACACCCCCGACCAGCGCGGCACCCCCCACCCCAAACGCGCGCCGCGACAACAGAGGATTCCACGAGCTCCGACCCACAGCGCCTCCTCGAGCGACCGACCAATCATCGCCAGTATTTGCTGGCAAGATCAGGTCATGCCACCCCCTGACCTCATACGGCCACCCCTCCCCGCCACCGCCGCCGACACCACGGCGGTGGCGGGGAGGGTGGGTCAGGCGGCGGCGGTGGCTTCTAGTTCGACCAGGAGGGTGGGGATCGCCAGGCGGGTTACTCCGAGCATTGTGGTGGTCGTGGCCACCTTGGCGGCGGCCAGGCGGGAGGCCAGGACTCCGTAGTGTTGGAAGAGCAGGTCGACGTCGGTGGTGTAGACGTTGAGGCGGACGAGGTTCGCCAGGGACATGCCGGCCTCGGCGAGGACGGCCTCCAGGTTGTCGAGGCTCAGTGCGAGCTGGGCCGCCATGTCGCCGGCGTGCTGGGGCTTGCCGTCTCCGCTCATCGCGGTCTGGCCAGAGCAGTACAGGGTTCGGGTCTGTCCGGAGACGACCTCGCCCTGGTTGTAGCCCAGGTCCACCGACCACGTCCACGGGTTGACCGTCGTACGCTCCATTGGCTTATAGCTCCATTCGATTCGTTGGGAGTGCGTCATCGGGCGCCCTCGGGCGTCGTGGAAGAGCCTTCCAACGAATCACGACATCCTGTGTCATGTATTTCAGTAGGTTCTTGGTGTGCGTGCTGACCGGTTGGTCTCGCTGGTGTTGTTGCTGCGCCAGCATGGTCGGCTGTCTGCGACGGCCCTGGCCCGGGAGCTGGAGGTGTCGACGCGTACGGTGCTGCGCGACATCGAGGCGTTGTCCGCGGCGGGGGTCCCGGTCTACGCCGAACGCGGTCGGCACGGCGGTTTCGCGTTGCTGCCCGGTTTCCGGACCGAGCTCACCGGGCTGAACCACGAGGAGGCGCTCGCGCTGCTGGTCGCCGGATCGCGGCGCGGGGCGCAGGCGTTCGGCCTCGGCTCGGCGCTCGCGTCGGCCATGCTCAAGGTGGTGGACGCGCTGCCCGAGAGCTACCGGGACACCGCGGCCGACGCGGCCCAGCGGCTGCTCATCGAACCCGACGCCGACCTTCTCGCGCGCCGGCTGGTCGCCGAGGAAGTGCCTGAGGCGGTGGCGGCCGAGGTCAGGCGCGCGGTGTTCGCCGGACACAAGCTGCGCATCCACTACGCGGCTGTGGATCAGACCCCGAAGTGGCGCACGGTGGACCCGATCGGCCTCGTCACCGTCCGCGGCCTGGGCTACCTGCTGGCCACGAGGTCCGGCGAGGACCGGACGTACCGGCTGTCGCGGATCCTCGCTGCCGAGGAACTGGACGAACCCGCAGAGCGGAGGGAGCGGATCGATCTGGATCGGGCATGGCAGGAGCGCAGCACGCGGTTCCGGACGGGCGGCGACCAGGTCGCCGTCCTCGCACGGGTGCACCCGGCACGGCGGAAGGATCTGGTCGGCACCGCGCTGGCCGTCCTCGCCGAGGAAGACGACACGGACGGCTGGCTGCGGCTGGAGATGACCTTCCAGGATTCGAGGCACGCCGTTTGGGCGCTGTGGCAGGTCGCCGACAGCGCGGAGGTTCTCGCCCCGCAGTGGTTGCGCACCTCGCTGCGCGACCGCGCCGCCGCCATCGCCGCGCGCTATGGCGACTAGCGCTGACGCACTGGTCGCCTTGCGTGCGGTCAGCGGGCGGGAGCAGGTAAGTTCTCGCGGACGATCTTGCCTCTCGCTTCCAGCCGATCGGACGCCGCCCCGATGGACAGTGCCTACTCCCCCGTTCCAGAACTGAACCTGCTCAGCGAACTTGAGAAGAGGCTCGACGGAGAGTTCATCTCGGACGGTTTCGAGATGTTCGAATTCGGGGAGCCGCAGCACGACTCGTGGTCGGACGCCCCGGAGTTCGTCGAGGCGTTCCTCCCCTTCGCTGCCGCCACCGGCTCAGGCTCGTTCTACGCCCTGTGGCGCGTGGACGACCGCCCGGACCTCGCCACCTTGCCGATCGCGGCGTTCGGCGACGAAGGAGGGATCCATCTCACCGCGCGCCACCTTCGGGACCTGTTCCGCCAGCTCGCGAGCGACCGGCCGCTGTCGGTCGACTGGGGCGACGCCTACTTCGCCGAGTACGAGGGGTACCACCGCGAACGCGACGGCGCCCCCGAGGCGCACGCGACCTATGTCGCATGGCTGAAGCAGCACTTCGGCCTGGATCCGGTGAGCGACCCCAACGACCTGATCAAAGCGGCCCGAGACGATTTCGGGGCACGGTTCGAGACCTGGATCAGGCCGTTCCTATGACCGGTGTGACGCGCGTGACCAGCGCCTGCCGTTGCATTCGCAGCCGGACCCGTCGTTCGACCTCTTCGGCTTGAAGATCCGGTCGGTTCCTCCTCAAGAGGGCGCAGAGGTAGTCGGGGGATTTGAAAGAGGCCCGGCACCAACTCCGGCGAGTACTCCTCTCGGCCGCTCGCGGCCTCTTCCAGGCCGATGAAGAGATCGAATCCCTCGGGGATCACGTCGCCGTAGGCGTGCCACCATCCCTTTCCCTTGGTCTCCTTGGCCAGGTCCATCAGGGCGATCTTCAGTTCCTCGGATGCGCCGTACACGCGGCACATGGTCTCCACGTCGTGAGAACGCAGGGACGTTTGGCCGGTCTCGATCCTCCACATCTTTGCTTCCGACCATTCAAGAGCTTTCGCCGCGACTTGTACTGTTAAGCGCGCATTAGTCCGAAGTTCTCGGAGGTACCGGCCGAGTTGCCGCCGGGGGACGGTCGAACCCGTGGTCGCTTCCGACACTCACATCACCTCCATCTCGCATCTCGGGGGCGCCTTTCACCCGGAATGAAAGCATCCCCTCGTTCAGTCCGCAACAGGTCTCTGACCTGCGAAAATTCTCGTCAGAGAATCGATCCGACCTCTTGCGGACGTTGCTTTCAGGGTGCTCTACTCTGAGTCAGCACGGGAGTCGATCGCGATAATCCGTGATCACGGCGAGCCGGACAGGGCGCCCGTTCCGCGCATCGCCACACCAAGAGGAACAACCAGTCCCCCGCACCAAAAAGAGGCCGAGCATGAAAAAGAACCGACGTTCCCCGGACGGCTCCCGCCGGGCGCCCGGGGCGTGATCCCGCAACGCGAGGGGGAAGTGGCGGCGGCATGACTCCATCGATTCCGCATTGCCCCGGCGAGGGCTCGAAGGGTGCGGAGTTCACGACCACGCTTGGGAACCTGCTGCGAGGCCAGAAACTCGCGGTCGAGAACGTCGCCGCTCTGCGCCTGCGTGTGGCTAAGGAGCCGGAGGCGTCCGGGCTGGAGGTCGAGTGCCGGCGCCGTGCGAGCGACGGCGAGCGCTGGTGGTTCGTCCAGGACGGTATCTGGATGTGCGAGGCCGACAGCCCCGTGAACGCCGTCGTCCTGGTGAAGGCGGCTCTCGGCGCGGACGCGGACGGGTGAACGGGCCGTACGCCGCTCCGCCGGCGTGAACCTCTCCATCGCCCGCGGCTAGGGCTCGTCGGAGGGGAAGTCCGTCGAGCGGCTCACGGCGGCCCACTGCTCGGCCTCGGCGGCACGGGCCTCGGCGGACCTGCGGGCCAGGGCGAGGGCGTCGCCGCCGAGGATGAGGCGGCGGGGCGGATCGTCGGCGGCGACCACGTCGATGACGGCCTTGGCGGCGCGGGCCGGGTCGCCTTGCTGGGCGCCGTCGTCGGCCTGCCGGTAGCCGTTGATGGCGCCGACCGTCTCCTCGTAGTCGGGGCCGACCGGATGGAGCTCCATAGACGAGCCCTCCGTGCCGATTCCGTGCGCCGTCCACGACTCTCTTCCGGAGGGAGAGCGGCCACCTCCGTCATCTGACGGTGAGACCCGAGGTGAGTCGTTCGGGGTCAGCTGTCGCCGGCCCTGGCCAGGGCGTCGCGCAGGGCCGCCCGTGAGGTGATGCCCAGTTTCGGGAAGACGCGGTAGAGGTGGGAGCTGACCGTGCGCGGGGACAGGTGCGTCCGCTCCCCGATCTCCTTGTTCGTCAGCCCGGTGGCGGCGAGTTCGGCGATGCGGCGCTCCTGCCAGGTCAGGTCCGTCAGGGAGACGAGGGAGGCGCGGGCGGGCGCCCCGCATGCCCGGAGTTCGGCGCGGGCCCGTCCGGCCCAGCCGGAGGCGCCGAGCAGTTCGAACGACTCCGCGGCGCTCGTGAGGACGGGCCACGCCGGTCTCGGCCCCTGGGCGTGCCTCAGCCGGACGCCGCGGGCGAGGCGGATGCGGGCCAGCTCGAACGGGAAGCCCGCCGCCGCCGGAGCGGACTCGGCCCGCGCGTACATGTCCTCCGCCTCCTTCTCGCCGGGCGCGGTCATCGCCAGCGCCCCGTAGGTGATCAGCGCGAGGCGCGGCGATATGCCGGGCAGGCCCGCTTCGAGCGCGGCTTCGGCGTGCAGGCGGGCCTCCTCCAGGCGGCCGGTCTGCACCGCCGCCTCGACCAGGTCGAGCAGCGTCCGGGACGCCTGGTGCGCGCAGTCCTCGAACGAGCCCGGCGCGGTGATGCCGATGGCGTGCAGGTAGGCGCCCTCATAGTCGCCCTCGCCGAGGGCCGCGGCGGTGCCGACGGCGTCGGCGATCTGGGTCAGGAAGCCCACGCCGCGCGGCCGGGCCCAGGCGTCCACGACGGCCTGCGCCTCCCGGGCGCCGTCCAGGTCGCCGCGCATCGCGGCGAGAAGGCCGAGATGGGCACGGCTCTGATGGGCGAGCAGGACGTAACCGTGGGACGTGGTGAGCTCCAGCGCGCGGCGGCCCGTCCGCTCGGCCTCGTCCCACTCGCCGGTCGCCATCTGGTCGAGCATGAGCAGTTGCAGCACGGTCATGCCGTTGGCCACGGCGCCGGTCCTCACCTCCTGGTCGGCTGCGCGCCGCAGGTAGGGGCGGAACGGGCTCAGCGCGTCGACCTGGGAGGCGGCGATGGCCAGGCGCGAGACGTCCCACGGCTCCAGGGCGGACGGGTCGGCGAAGGCGCGCTCGACGCGTTCGCGCAGGCCGGCGCCGTGGCGGACGACGTCGCTCCAGGCATCGTGGTAGATCGCGGCTCTGGGATCGACGCGGCCGGAGAGGGGGCGCAGGAGCCGCCTCGTGCGTTCCCACGTGCCTTTGTCGCCCGCGTACTGGCTGATGGCGAGGAGCAGGATCACGAGCCGGTCGAGCGTCTCGCCGGAGTCCGGCGCGTCCCGCCCCGCCAGTCGCTCGATCGCGGCCGCGACCCGGTGGTGCGAGGAACGGACGTCCCCGTCCTCGTGGAGGGCGACGTACCCGGCGGTGACGGCCGTGGACGACGGCTCGGACCCGTCCGGCGGCGGGACGGAGCGGACGATCCGCTGGGCCTGGTCCAGGAGCGCGGAGTGTCCGGCGATGAAGGCCGCGTCGCCGAGCCGCCTGGACCGCGCGGCGGGGTCCTCGCTCAGCTCGGCGGCGCGGGTCAGCCAGGTCACGGCCGCCATCGCGTGCCCGCGCCGCGTGGCCGAGTCGGCGGCGGCCTCCAGCGCGGCGGCCGTCTCCTCGTCGGGGTCGACCGCCGACGCCGCCAGGTGGTGGGCGCGGCGCTCGACGTCGTCGCGGTGCAGGCGGGCGAGTTCCGCGTGCGCCGCCCGCCGCCGGTCGGGCGTCGCGAGCCGGACGACGGCGGAGCGGATCAGCGGGTGCCGGAAGACGAGGTCGCCGTTGACGGGGTCGAGGTCGAGGAGGCCGGACGCGGCCGCCCCGTCCACGTGGCGCATCCGGTATCGCGCGCCGTGCGCGCGGTTCGCGGCGGCGCCCGCTCCGACCCCGTCCAGGGCGCCCTTCAGCAGTTCCGCGCGCTCGGACGGGTCGAGCCGCGCGATGCGCGTGCCGTAGACGTGCTGAAGCCGTCGCGGTAGAGGGATGTCGAGGAGCTCCCCGGCGGCGCGCCCGGCGCGCTGGTCGTCCAGGTAGGGAGGCAGATCGAGGAGGGCCAGCGGATTGCCCTGGGCGTGTTCCAGGACGACCCGGCGGGCCTGCTCGCCGAGGTCGGGATAGCGCAGGTCCAGGAGCCGTCCCGCGGCCTCGTCCGTAAGGGCCGTCACCGCGAGTTCGGGGAGAGCGGCCGTGTCGAACCGCGAGGGAATGTCGTCCCGCACGGCGATCAGCATCTTGGCCGGGCCGCCCGCCAGGCGGCGTCCGACGAAACCGCACACGTCGGCGCTGGCGGCGTCCAGCCACTGGCCGTCGTCGATCAGCAGCATCGGCGGGTTCTCCGCGCCCGCCAGGGACAGCAGGTCGAGGACGGCGATGCCGAGCGCCATGACCGACGGCGGCTTCCCCTCGCGCCGCCCGAAGACGACGTCGAAGACCGCGCGGCACCCCTCGTCCAGCCCGGGCAGGCGGGTCAGCAGCGGGTGGACCAGCTGGTGCAGGCCCGCGAAGGGCAGTTCCGCCTCCGCCTCGACCCCGGCGGCACGGATCACCTCGTACCGGTGCGCCGCAGCGACGCCCGCCGCGTGGTCGAGCAGGGCGCTCTTGCCCACCCCGGCCCCGCCCCGCAGGACGAGCGCCTGCCCGGCGGCCGCCGCGACGAACGCGGACAGCCGCTCCCGCTCTCCGTCGCGTCCCACCATCGTCGAGGCGTCCGCGTCCACGGCTCCCGCTCCTCTCACCGCCGCGCAGGCCGGCCGCGCGGCAGGGGTCAGGTTCACGAGGGTAGAACCGGAAACCGGGTGCCGGCGACCGGCGGGGAGGGCCGGTCGGGGCCTGTCGCCGCCGGAACGGGGCGACACGCTTCGGTGCCCGCTGACCAGCGGTGACGTTGATCTCCAGGCCGGTACCCTGTGCCGGTGGCAGACCTCTCGTGGCGGCGCCCGGCGATCACGCCCGAATCCCACCGGGCGACCTCCTTCGAGATCTTCTTCGACCTCGTCTTCGTGTTCGCGATCACCCGGGTCGTCTCGTTCATGGAGCATTCCCCGTCCGCCCTGTCCCTCGTGCGCGGGCTGATCCTTCTCCTCCTGCTCTGGTGGTCCTGGGCGGCGTACGCCTGGCTGGGCAACCGGGTGCGCGCCGATCGCGGCGTGGTCCGGACCGGGATGCTGGTGGTGATGGCGGCCCTGTTCGTCGCGGCCCTGGTCATGCCGGACGCCTTCGGCCGCCACGCCGCGGGGGTCGACGCGCCGCTCGTCCTGGCGGGCGCCTTCTGCGTCGTCCGGGCGGTCTACTTCGGGCTGTACCTGTCTTCGGTCGCGGGCGACCGCAGGCTGCGCGACCAACTGCTCCTCGACGCGATCCCCCAGACGATCTCCCTGTTCGCCCTTGTCGCAGGGGCGGTGCTCGGCGGGACCTGGCAGACCGTGCTGTGGGCCGCCGCGTTCGCCGTCGACTTCGGCGGGGGCCGGATCGCCTCCGGCCTCGGCGGCTGGACGGTCCGCAGCGCCGGCCACTTCGCCGAACGGCACCGCATGGTGCTGATCATCGCGCTGGGCGAGTCCCTGATCTCCGCCGGCGCCGGCGCGGGCGACTCGATCGCCGGTGCCATGGTGCTCCTGGCCGCGCTGGTCGGGTTCGTCGCCGTCGTGTGCCTGTGGCTGCTGTACTTCCGCGGCTTGGCGGACGCCGCCGAGGACACCCTGGAACGCGCGTCCGGCCTGCGCCGCGCCCAGATCGCCCGCGACGCCTACACCATGGTCCACTTCCCGCTCATCGCCGGCGCCCTCTACATCGCCCTCGGCGCCCACGAAGTCCTGGCCGAACTGTCCGGCGACACCGCCGACCACGGCCGGCCCTTGGAATGGCCCGTCCTGACCGCCTTGTACGCGGGGGCCGCCGCGTTCCTTCTGGGGCGGGCCGCGTTCGCCAGGCTCACCGTCCGTTCCGCTCCGGCGGCGCCGCTGGTCGTCGCCGCAGCGTTCTTCCCGCTGATCCCCGCCGCCCGGCTCCTGCCCGCGATCGCCGCGCTCGGCCTGGTGAGCGGGCTGCTCCTTGGCCTGGTCGCCTTCGAGCGGCGGACCGCCGTCCGGTACGGCGCCGCGGACCCCGGGTGAGGGCCCGCGGCCGTCGGTCAGAGGGACGGGGCGGTGAAGGTCAGGGTGCGGGCCGGGTTGGTGACCATGAGCATGTCCTCCTGGCGGCCGACTCGGCGACATAATTGCGCGAACTGGCACGAACCAGGTGCCTCCACCGGACTCGTCCGGGACCGGCGGTTATGCGGGCGCGGGGTGGGAAGACGATCTCTGGTACGTGGCGGTGGACGGGTTGCCCCCACATCCGGTTCGAGGCGACGGCGCTGGGCGCCGACCGGCTGGTGGTCTGCTACAAGGACTCCTCCGCCGACCCCGTCGCCCGGACGAACCCGGCCGAGTCGACCCAGGACTGGCGGCTGCCGCCGAAGCCGCGCCCGGAGAGCGACATCATCGGCATCCAGTACATGTGCTTTCCGGCGGAAGGCGCGTTCACCGTCTACCGGCCCGACTTCTGGCTGTTCCGCGGCACCGGCGTGCGCGCGGGAACCCGGTTCCCCGGCATGGTCGGCCCCGAGGCCGACGCGATCGCCCCCGGCGGCCCGACGCCGCCGACACTGGAGATCGTCGGACGGTCCCCGATCAGCTGCGGGACCGGCGGCGCCGTCGCGCACGCGTCCTACTACACCACCCGCAGTGGGGCCGGGGTCTTCGCCACCGGCACCATGCGCTGGGTGTGCGCGATGCGGGGACGCGCCTGCGGCCACGGCGTCGACGAGGCGGGCCGCGCGTTCGTCACGCGGGTGACCGACACGCTCGTCCGGGCGATGGCCGCCGGGCCGCTCGGGCGCGGCCATCCGTCCCGCCCCAACTCCAAGGAGCTCGCCATCGCGCCCTGAGGCACGCCGCCGGACGCCGAGGCCTGCGGCGATCGTGTCAGGCGGCGATGACGGCCGTCGTGGTGCGGCCGCCGTCCACGTCCAGGGTGATGCCGTGGACGAAGGCGGCCTCCTCGGCCGCCAGGTAGACGGCGGCGTGTCGCCTCCCACGAGTCCAACTTGGCGGCGGCCTTGGCGTCCACAGGGTGTGGACGCGCGGGGGCGCCCCCGAAGGACGGGCCTTCGGGGGCGCCTCCGCCCGGCGCTAGCGGCGGGCCTTCATCTTGTAGGTGGCCTTCTTCGGGGCCGGGGTGGGGGCCTTGGCCGTCTTGCGCGGGGTCTTGCCGGACTTGAGGATCTGCTTGAGCTTGGCGGCGACCGGGCCGGACGCCAGGGTCTGCGGGGTGTTGCTCGCGTTGATCCCGTTGCCCAGGTTGAGGACGCCGGTCAGCTTCATGGAGTTCTGCGAGGCGGGCGACGGCAGCCCCATGAGCTGGTTGATGACGCCGTCGAGCATGCCGAACGGGCCGCAGCCCCTGGCGGCGGGGACCTCGATCGGCGCCTCCAGGGAGACGGCCGCCGGGACGAAGCCGAGGTGCGGGTCGCCGTTCGGGGAGCCGGCCAGGAAGTTGGTCGGCAGGCTCGCGGTGATCGGGCCGATGACGCAGGTCGTGCCGAGCAGCTGGTTGTTCAGGTGCACGTTGAGCGGCACCCGCACGCCGAGCCCGGTGTCGGTGAGGTAGGCGTGCACCTTGCCGGCCAGCGTCTGGCTGATCGTGAGGCGGTTGACGTCCCACATCGCGGCGGGCGACTTGCCGAGGATCGGGCCGATCAGCGGCAGCTGCCCGATGAGGCCGCCCGGCACCTCCACCTGCTTGGAGATGAGCTGCTCGCCGACCACGGGCGGGTCGAGGACGAAGTCGCCGGTCTCGTCGGGCGCTCCGAGGGAGCCGGTGATGCGGATGGCGCCGCTCGGGAGGCTCTGCCGGAAGGTGCCGATCTTGACGTCGCCGCCGGTGGTGACCTGCGTCTGGCAGAGGGACTCCACCGCGCACTGGTTCTGGAAGCGCGCGGCGGGGGTGGGGTTGCTGCCCGGGGCCCCGGCCGGCAGCGCCGGGTGGGACGTGCCGGACGGCGGGGCGGCCGGGTCGAAGTGCCCGATCAGGCCGCGGCCCGGCTCGGTGAACCACAGGTGGCCGCCGGGGCCGTTGACGATGCGGGTCGGCGCCGAGAGGGTCGCCGGCAGCGGGTACTCGGCGATCTCGCCGGTGGCGGGGTCGAGGCTGCCGATGTTGCTGGCGGCGGCCTCGGTGAACCACAGCTTGCCGTCCCGCGCGACGATGCCGGTCGGGTCGGAGTCGGGGCGCGGCGTCGCGTACTCGGCGACCTCGCCGGTGGCCGGGTCGATGCTGCCGATCCGGCTGACGCCGGGCTGCGTGAACCACAGCTTGCCGTCCGGGCCGGACACGATGTCGCCCATGCCCGGGTAGCCCTGGTAGGTGAACGGCGTGTCGTAGGGGGTGACCTGGCCGGTGGCGGGGTCGAGCCGGCCGATCCGGCCGCTGGTGTCGGTGAACCACACCGCCTGGTCCGGGCCCACGGTGACCGCGTACGGGGCGAGGCCCGTGGCGTAGGCCGTGACGTTGCCGGACGGGTCGACCCGCCCGATCGTGCCGGAGTACCCGCCGGTGATCCACACCGATCCGTCCGGGCCCGGCGCGATGCCGTTGACCTGGGCGTTGGCGAAGTTCACGTCGCCCGTCACCGGCAGTTCGAACAGCGTCGCGGCGCCGTTCGCCGGGTTCACGCGCCCCACCCGCGGGACGCTGTAGGACATGTCGGTGAACCAGAGCGCGCCGTCGCTCGCGGCCGTCATCGCGTCCGGGACGCCGGCCTGGCCCTGCGAGTTCTCACTGATCTTGAACTCGGTGACCTTGCCGTCGGCGCCGACGCGGCCGATCCCGCCGGCGTTCGCGGCGTACCAGAGGGTGCCGGACGGTCCGGCGGCGAGCCCGACCGGCGCGACGTCGGGCACCGGCAGCGCCACCTCGGTCACCTGGCCGTCGGCCGACGCCGGCGGCACCGCCGCGAGCGGGCTCAGGCCCAGCACCGCGGCGAGGGCGAGTGATCCCGCCCGTGTACGTCGATGGCGCATGCCATCGCCTCCTATGGTTCCTCATCCCCGAAAGCCGACAGGAGTAGCGGTGGTCGCGAGGGACCACGGTGGCCGCGAGGGCCACGGTGATCGTGAAGGACCACGGGGGCCAATAGAAACGCTGGAGTGTCCAGAGTCAAGCAAGATCGCCAGAACGGGCCGCTACCGGCCAACCGGTACACCGGAACGTTCCGGGACGCAACGCCGGGCGCGAACCACGTCCGCGCCCGGAGGCGTCCCCCGGACAGGCGGCGAGCCGGAAACGCGTCGGCGTTTCCGGCTCGCCTAGGCGGTGCGGAGGACCGGGGGGTGGACCGCCTCCGCGGTCGTGAGCGCGGGATCAGGGGGTCACGGCGAGGTGACGTTGATCTGCGGGAAGGTGCCGCCGCTGTTCTTGACGATGTAGGCGCCGGTCAGCGAGGCGGAGTGGCCGTTGCCCGCGATGCCCAGGCAGCCGGAGGTGACGTTGCTGATCGTCAGACCGCTGCCGCCCGCGGTGAGCTTGCCGGTGCCGTTGGTGTACGAGCCGGACGCCGTGCCCTTGATGTCCATCTGGCAGAGGCCGAACGCCGCCGAGGCGTGCGCGGAGATGCCGCTGATGCTGCCCGGCGTGACGCCGCCCGACGTGGGACCCGTGACGTTCACCTTCCAGGGGAGGGCGTTCGTGGTCACGGTGAAGGAGAATCCGCCGCCGTTGCAGTTGCTGAACCCGATCGAGCCGATCGTGCCGACCTGGAGCGGCGAGGCGCCGCTCGTGGTCCCGTTCGGGATGCTGCCCGTGCCGGTGGACACGGTGCAGGTCACCGCGACGCCGGTGGTGGTGTCGGTGATGACGAGGTTGCCGGAGTTCGTGGCGGTCACCGAGCCGCCGTTCGTCACGGTCGCGGTGAGGTTGGCCGCGTGGGCCGGGGCGGCGAGGAACAGAGCGAGAGCGGAGGCGCTCGTGGCGGCGAGTGCCGCAGAGGTGATCTTGCGCACGGGAATGACCTTTCCTGGGGGTGGGACCGGGTGCCTGGGGACCGGGCACGGGCCTTCCTGCGTGGGTGGGTGTGAGCTCACCATTCACCTACTAGCCGGTACGGTAAGCGGAGAATTTCACGCTGGACAAGGTTCGGACGCGGGGCCGACGCCGATTCCGGCAAGGTCTGTCAACGGATGAGTAAATCGCTTCGCGAAGTTTGTTCGCCGATGAGGGGGCGCCGGGAGCGTTGAAGCGGTCGGACCGGAACGCGCCATTGAGGATCGCCGATACCGGCGGCGCCGTCGGCTCACCGCAGCGAGAGCCTTCCAGCGACCCTATTACTTTTCACGCCGCCGTTCCGGGACCTTTCCGACCAGGAACCCCGTGGGTATTTTGAACGGCATGTCGCTTCCGGTGGGGCAGCGCGATCCGGCGCTCGGACGGGAGGGTGCGGTCGTGCGACCCGAGCCGGCACCTCCCGAACTCGTGGAGGTCCTGCGGTCCGGGCTCCCCGGACTGGCCGAGGAGATCTACACGGCCGTCCGCGCCACCGTCCCCGACGTCGCGGTCGCCGACGGCGGCCCGCCCAGCCCGGAACGGGTCGTGCGGGAGGCCATGCGCACCTACGTGGCGCGCTTCGCCGACCCCGCGGAGCCGCTGGACGGGCTGCTGGAACTGCTGCACTCGTTCGGCCGCAGGGAGGTCACGGGCAACCGGAGCCTGGAGTCCCTGCACGCCGCGATCCACATCGCCTTCGACACCTCCTGGCACCGGATCACCGAGGTGTGCGTCCGCAACAAGGTGTCGGGCGCCGACCTGGCCCGGGTCGCGGAATTCCAAATGGCCTTCATGGACCAGATAATCGACCCGATAGTCGAGGCCTATCTGGACCAGGGGCTGAAGGCGCCGGTCGACCTCGTCCATTCGCGCAGGCTCCTGATGCGGGGCCTTTCCACGCGTCCGGTCGCCTCCCGCGAGACGATCGACCACCTCGCCGCGAAACTCGGCTGGAACGTGCCGGAGACCGCGACGCCGGTCGCGGTCCGCCGCGGCACGCGATGGCGGCCCGCCGCCGCGCGCCGCGACGTCCTGTCGGCCCTCGGCGGGACCGCGCCCTGGCTGCTCGTCCCCGGCGGGGTGGACGAGGCCCGGCGCGCCCTGCTCGGCGCGGCGCTCGACCGCGGGCCGGTCGTGGTCGGCCTGACCGTGCCGCTCGGCGAGATCCCCGACGCGCTGCGCTGGGCGCGGGGCGTGCTCGCCCTCGCCGAGGACGGCGTGTTCGACCCCGCGCCGCTGATCAGCGCCGAGGAGCACCTGCTGGACCTGTGGCTGACCTGCGACCCGCCCCTCGTGGAGGAGATCGCGCGGCGCCGGCTCGGCGGCCTGGCCGGCCTGCCCGAGGGCAAGCGGCGCGCGCTCACCGAGACGCTGCGGGTCTGGCTGGAGCAGTGGAGCACGGCGGCCGACGTCGGACGCCGGCTGCACCTGCACCCCCAGACCGTCCGGTACCGGCTCCGCCAGATCAGGAAGGAGATCGGCGGCCGGCTCGACGACCCCGAGACGCGCTTCGTCCTGGAGGCGGTCCTGAAGGCCCGCCGGCGGACGCCGCCGGGACGCCCCGCCTCCTGACATCCCCGTCACCCACCCCCACGGAGCGTGTGCGATGCCGAGGCCGTTCTCTCCGGGCGGCGTGACGCCGCAGGAGTCCGCCGAACTGCGTGAGCTCGTCGCGGCGCTGTCGCCGGACGTCCGGACGACCGTCGTCCCGGGCCTGGTCGACGAGATCGTGGAGAGGATCCGCGCCGCGATCCCCGCCTACGCGCGGCCTCCCGGAAGCGCTTACAACCACGTCATCCGCATGGCCGTCGAACGCAACGTGCTGGGCTTCCTGGACTGGCTGGCCGACCCCGCGCAGCCGCTGGACCGCCGCGACGAGCTGTGCCGCAAGATGGGCGCGTTCGAGGTGATGGAGGGGCGCCCGCTCACGGTGCTCCAGTCGGCCTACCGTGCCGCGACGCAGGTGGCGTGGTCCCGGATCCGGGCGATGCTGGACGACCAGGTCGCGTCCGTCCTGGCGGTCTCAGCGCTCGCCGAGGCCGTGATCGCCTACATGGACGACGCGGCGGCCCTGTCCCGGGAAGGCTACGAGCGGGCCAAGGCGGAAGCGTGCGAGGGACGCGACAACGCCCGGCTGGCCCTTCTGCGCGCGCTCGTCGGCTCCCCGTCGGCGATCGAGCCCGACCCTGCCGCCGACTGGCCGCTGCCGGACGAGGTCACGCTCGTCGCCCTTCCCTCCGGGACGCTGCCCGTCTCACCCCTGCTGGACGCCGACGTCCTGCTCGACCCGGCGGACCCGGCACCCTACTTACTCGTCCCCGGCCCGCTCACCGACCACCGGCGGGCGATGCTCGAAGCGGCCCTGGCCGGGGAGCGCGCCGCGGTGGGCCTGACCGTCCCGCGCGCCCGCGCCGCCGACTCGCTCCGCTGGGCCAGGCGCCTGCTCGACCTGAAGGACGTCCTGCACGACGGCACCCTTACCTTGTGCGAGGACCATTTGATGAGCCTGTGGCTGCTGGCCGACGGCGCGCTGATGGACCAGATCACGCGCCGCGGCCTGGCGCCCCTCGCCCCGCTCAGCGAGCGGCGCAGGCTGCCGCTCCTCGACACGCTCGCCGTCTGGCTGCGGACCCGCGCGCCCGCGACGCGGATCAGCGAGGAGCTCGGTGTGCACGTGCAGACCGTCCGGTACCGGATGCGCGTCCTCGAACACCTTCTCGGCGACGAGCTCGCCGACCCCGGCACCCGGTTCGCCATCGAGGCCGCGCTGCGCACCCGCAGGCTCCGGACCCGGCAGCTCGACGCCCCCTCGGCGCCCTGCCCGGCCGACACGGCGCCCTGACCCGCGGGCCGCGACGCCGCCGCGCGGGCGACAACTTGATCAACGATTGACCGCGGACTGCCTTTCTCCGGCCGGGCGGCCGGGAAACCTGCCCAGTGCATGCCTGTCGGGGCGGCCTCCCGAGGGCGCTCTGCCGCCGAGATCTCCGACGACGGGAAGGAAGCGGGGTGGAGACGACAGCGGTGCTGGACCGGTGGCAGTTCGCGGTCACCATCGTGTACCACTTCCTGTTCGTGCCGCTCACGATCGGCCTGGCCTGGTTCGTCGCGGGCATGCAGACCGCCTGGCACCGCACCGGCCGGGAACACCACCTGCGGATGACGCGGTTCTTCGGGAAGCTCTTCCTGATCAACTTCGCGCTGGGGGTCGTCACCGGGATCGTGCAGGAGTTCCAGTTCGGCATGAACTGGTCGGTCTACTCCAGGTTCGTCGGATCGGTGTTCGGGGCGCCGCTGGCGATCGAGGGCCTGGTGGCGTTCTTCCTGGAGTCCACCTTCATCGGGCTGTGGCTGTTCGGCTGGAACCGGCTGTCCCCGCGCGTCCACCTGGCGATGATCTGGCTCGTGGTGGCCGGCACGTCGTCGTCCGCCTACTTCATCCTGGCGGCGAACAGCTGGATGCAGCACCCGGTCGGCTACGCCATGAAGGGCGGGCGCGCCGAGATGACGTCGCTCGGCGACGTCCTCCTCCAGCCGCTGCAGGTCACCCACTTCTTCCACACGATCGCCGCCTCGCTGGTGACGGCGGGGCTCCTGGTCATCGCCGTGGCCGCGTACCGGCTCCGCAGGGCCCGGCGGGAGGACGCCGGGCCGGGCGACCCGGACGTGACGCTGTTCCGGGCCGCCGCGCGGGGGGCGCTCCGGGTGACGGCGGCGGCGTCCGTCGTGGTGATCGGCGTGGGGCACTTCCAGGCGCAGCTGCTGGTCAGGTACCAGCCGATGAAGATGGCCGCGGCCGAGGCCCTGTACGAGACGCAGGCGCCCGCGCCGCTGTCCCTGCTGGCGATCGGGCCCTGGGAGAAGCACCCGGAACGCACCGACGTCGACATCGCCATCCCGCACGGCCTGTCGGTGCTGTCCACGAACGACTGGAACGGGAAGATCCGCGGGATCAACGACATCCAGCGCGAGTACGAGCGGCGGTACGGCCCCGGCGACTACACGCCGGTCATCGGCAGCATCTACTGGTCGTGGCGCGTGATGCTCACCGTCGGGTTCCTTGTGCTGCTGTACAGCGCCGCCTGGCTGTGGATCATCCATCGGCGCGGGTGGGCGGCGTCCCGCTGGTTCGCGCGGACGGCCTACGCGTTCCTCGCGCTGCCGTTCCTCGCCAACACGGCCGGCTGGCTGGTCACCGAGATGGGACGCCAGCCGTGGATCGTCCACGGGCTGCTGAGGACGAACGACGCGATCTCCCCGACGGTCGGGACCGGCCACGTGATCGCCACGCTGGCCGGCTTCGCCGCCGTCTACGGGGTGCTCGCCGCGATCATGGGCTGGCTGATGGTCCGGGCGGTCCGCATCGGCCCGGAACGCCCCGCCCCGGAGGTGACCCGCGAGGACGCGCTCCCGCCCATGCTCCACTGACCTGCCATCCGGAAGGTGCAACACCATGGAGACCGCAGGGCATCTCGATCTCCAGACGCTGTGGTTCGTGCTGATCGCGGTGCTCTGGATGGGGTTCTTCCTGCTGGACGGCTTCGACTTCGGCGTCGGGATGCTCTACCCGTTCCTCGGGCGCGACGATCCGGAGCGGCACGCGCTGCTCGCCACGATCCTGCCCGTGTGGGACAGCTACGAGGTGTGGATCATCGTGGCGGGCGGCGCGACCTTCGCGGCGTTCCCCGGCTGGTACGCGAGCATGTTCTCCGGCTTCTACCTGGTGTTCTTCGGGATCCTGGTCGCGCTCATCGTGCGCGGCGTCGCGATCGAGTACCGCAACAAGCACGACGCGCCGTCCTGGCGCCGCCGCTGGGACGTCGCGATGCCGATCTCCAGCCTGGCCATCCCGTTCCTGCTCGGCGTCGTGTTCGCCGCGATCACGCGCGGCGTGCCGATGGACCCGCGCGGCGATGTCACCGGCGGGCAGGGCGTGCTGTTCAGCGGCTACTCGGTGCTGGCCGGGTGCGCGCTCGTGGCGGCGTTCGCGCTGCACGGCGCGCTGTTCCTCGCCGTCCGCACCCATGGCGGCCTCGAAGAGCGGGCGCGCGGCTTCGCGCTGGCGCTCTACCCGGTCGCCGCGGTGCTGCTGATCGGCTTCACGGTGTGGACGGCGGTGCAGGCGTCGTCGTCGGCGCCCCATCCCGTGCCGGTGTACGTGCTGCTCGGGCTGGGCCTGGCGGCGGCCGCCGCGTCCGGGCCGCTGGCGCTGCTGCAGCGTCCGCTGGCCGCGTTCGCCGGGACGTCCGCCGCGACCGTGCTGCTGGTCGCCGCCCTGTTCGCCCGGCTGTACCCGCGGGTCATGGTGTCGTCCACGGCCGGTTCCCCCAGCCTGACGATCTACGGCACCGCGTCCAACCACTACTCGCTGGTGGCGATGACGATCATCGCCGGCGTGTTCGTGCCCGTCGTGCTCGTGTACCAGGCCTGGGCGTTGTGGGTCTTCCGGGCGCGGCTCTCGCGGGAGGACTTCGCGCGCCCGCCGACCCCGCTGCACATGATCACGCGGGGGGCGGAGGGGCCCGGATCGTCGTCGGGGGGCGCGGCCGCCGAGGGCGGGGAGTAGGGCGCGGATGCGGGCGCTCGATCCCTGGCTGCCCCGGGACGTCCCCGGCGTCCGCCGGTTCCTGGCGGCGGCGGGGGCGGCCGCCGCGTGCTCGGCGGCGCTCACCGTCGCGCAGGCCGCGCTGTTCTCCCACATCGTCGTCGCCGGTTTCCTCGGGGGCCGCGACGCCCGGGACGTCCTGCCCGCCCTGTTCGGCTTCGCGGGGGTGGGCGCGGCGCGCGCCGCTCTCGGCTGGGCGTCGGAGACCGGCGCCCGCACGGCCGCGTCCCGCATGGTCGGCGAGCTGCGCGGGCGGGTGCTGCGCCGGATCGTCCGGGCGCGCCCGGGGAGCGTGCCGTCCGGCGAGGCGGTGACCGTCACCACGGACGGCGTCGAGGCGCTGGAGGTCTACGTCGCCCGGTTCCTGCCGTCGCTGGCGACCGCCGCGCTCGCACCGCCCGCGATCCTCGCGTGGGCCGCCTTCCGGGACGCCCCGTCGGCGCTGGTCATGGCCGCCACCCTGCCGCTCGTCCCGCTGTTCGGGGCGTTGATCGGCACGTCGACCAGGGCGCGGACCCGGGAGCGGTGGCGGGCCCTCGCCCTGATGAGCGGGCACTTCCTGGACGTGGTGAGCGGGCTGACGACCCTGCGCGCGCACCGCCGGGGCCGCGCCCAGGCGACCGCCGTCGCCGCGACCGGCGACCGCTACCGGCGGGAGACGATGCGCGTCCTGCGCACGGCCTTCCTGTCGGCGTTCGTCCTGGAGCTGGCCGCCACCCTCGGCACGGCGCTGGTCGCGGTCGGCGTCGGCCTCCGGCTGACGACCGGCGGCATCGGCCTGGAGGCGGGCCTCGCCGTCCTCGTCCTCGCGCCGGAGTTGTACGGGCCGCTGCGCGGGCTCGCGGCCGACTTCCACGCCGGCGCGGACGGCCTGACCGCGTCGCGGCGGCTGTCCGCGCTGCTCGCGCTGCCTCCCGCCGTGCCGTCCCCGGCGCGCCCTCGTCCGGCCGTGTTCGGGACCGTCCGGCTGGAGGACGTCACCGCCGCGTACGACGGCCCGCCCGTGCTGTCCGGGATCTCGCTGGAGATCCGCCCCGGAGGGTTCACCGCGCTCGTCGGCGACAGCGGCGCGGGCAAGAGCACCCTGCTCGCGCTGCTCCTGCGCTTCGTCGAGCCGGCGTCCGGGCTCGTCACCGTGGACGGCGCGGACCTCGCCGGCGTCGACCCGGACGAATGGCGGCGCCTGGTCGGCTGGCTGCCGCAGCGCCCGCGCCTGCGCCCCGGCCCGGTGCTGGAGGCGATCGCCCCGGCCGGGCCCGGCGGGCTGAGCCCGGTCACCGCGGCCGAACTCGCCGGAGCCGGGTCGCTGCTGCACCGCACGGTGGGCGAGGCGGGCGACGGGCTCTCCGCCGGAGAGGTGCGGCGCGTCGCCCTGGCGCGGGCACTGGCCCGTCCCGCGCCCCTCCTCCTGCTGGACGAGCCCACCGCCCACCTCGACCCGGCCACCGCCCGGCAGGTGAGCGACGCCGTCCTGGCCCTGAGCGGCCGGACGGTCGTGGTCGCCACCCACGACCCGCGGCTCGCCGCGAGCGCGGACCAGGTGATCGACCTGCCCGGCTTCCGCGCAGGAGCCCTCACATGAACGAGCGCTCGGCAGCAGCCGCACACGACCCAGCACTCCCGGCGGGTTCCGACCCTGTGATCGAAGTGACCGAACCTCGATGCCGAACAGGTGAGCAGTCTTCTGGCAGGAGCGCTCGTGTGGGCGGGGGGACGTTGGCGGAGCTGGTCGGGGCCGCGCGGCCGGTCGCGCACCGGTTCGCCGGAGCCGCGCTGTGCGGTGCGCTCGCCTTCGGGTCGGGCGTCGCCCTGATGGCGACGTCCGGTTACCTCATCTCCCGGGCCGCGCTCCACCCGCAGGTCGTCGCGCTGGCCGTGGCGATCACGGCGGTGCGCGCGCTCAGCCTGTCGCGGGCCGCGTTCCGGTACGCCGAGCGCCTGGTCTCGCACGACGCGTCCCTGCGGCTGCTGCGGGAGCTGCGGGTGCGGTGGTTCCGGCGGCTGGAGCCGCTCGTCCCGGGCGGGCTGCCGGGCGCCCGGTCGGGCGACCTGCTCAGCGGGTTCGTCGCCGACGTCGAAGCCGTCCAGCACCTGTACCTGCGCGGGTTCGCCCCGCCGCTCGTCGCGCTGACCGTGGGAGCCGGGACGGTCGCCGCCACCGCGTGGCCGCTGCCCGCCGCCGGGCTCTGGCTCGCGCTGGGGCTGCTGCCGGCCGCGCTCGTCCTGCCCGCCGCGGCCGCCGCGCTCGTGCGCGCCGCCGCGTCCCGGCGGACCGAGGCGCGCGCGGTGCGCGCCGCCGAGACCGTGGAGTTGCTGCACGGCGCCCCCGACCTGGCCGCCTTCGGGCGGGTGGACGAACAGCTCGGACGGATCGGCGCCGCCGACGCCGCCCTGGCCCGGATCGCGCGCCGCGACGCCCGCACCGCCGGGTTCACCTCGGCGTCGGTCACCCTGCTCACCGCCGCGACGACGCTCGCCGTCCTGGTCGTGGGGCTGAACGCCGTCCATCGGGGCGCGCTGCCCGGAGTCCTGCTCGCCGCCCTCGCGCTGGCGGCCGCCGCGGCGTTCGAGGCCGTCCGGCCGCTGCCGGAGGCGGCCCGCGACCTGCTCACCGCGTACGGCGCCGCCGCCCGCCTGGGCCGACGAGCTTGACGTACTGGGCGTGCTCGTCGGCACGCAGCGCACCCTCTACACCTACATCGCCGTCGGAGTCGTACAGCCGGACCCAGGCGTGCCCGGAGACGGTCAGCAGCTCGATGCCGCCGATGC
>NZ_JBFARL010000117.1:0-25662 GCF_040674655.1 Actinomadura sp. NPDC049753
GGTGCTCCGGCGGACGGCTGTGCCGCCGCGGGGGCGGCGCCGTTCGCGGAGTCGTCCCAGGCGGAGAACAGCGACGCCCAGTCGTCCTGCGGGTTCCCGGTCACGGCGCCCGCGCCGGCGCCCGTGTCCGCCGGCGCGGCGGGGGCGGCGGCTGGCGCGCCGGTTACCAGGAGCTTGTCCTGCGAGGGTTGCTCTTCCGGCCCGTCGTCCTCCTCCTGGCCGACGCCGATGGCCGCCCAGAAGTCCATTCCGGTGGCGGGCTCATTTTGCGCTGCCATATGGCCGCTTCCTTTCTCGTGACAGGGCCGGATCGAGAGTGATCACTTCGGATCCATGCCGAGGAGCCTCTTCAGGAGGCCGCCGCGGCCGCCCGCGGGCTGCGCGGCCATGGGCTGGCCGAACACCGGGTCCCCGGTGACGAACTGGAGGATCTCACGGAAGGTCACGTCCAGGTCCGGGCCGATCTGCAGCGCGTTCAACCGGCGGTTGTTGGCGGCCTGCGTCCACTCCAGGTCCTCGGGGATCATGCCGACGAACCGCCAGCCGGGCATCAGGTCCATGACGTCCTCCGGGCTGCAGTCCACGTCGGTCCGGGCCCGGTTGAGGATGAGCGACAGCTTCTCGGGGTCCACGCCGCCGCTCCGGGAGTGCCGCGGCATGGTGATCGCGCTCAGCCAGGCGCGGGCGGCCTCGAGCGTCACCCGGTTGGGTTCGACCGGGACCAGGATCGCGTCGGCCTCCGGCAGTACCAGGTCGGTGAACGTCATGTGGTAGAGCTCGGCGACGGGAGTGTCGACGAACACGAAGTCGAACGCCTGCCGCAGCACGGCGATGATGCGCCGGTACAGCACCGCGTTGATCAGCGCCGGGTCGGCCATGGTGACGTCCTGCGGTCCGAGCAGCGTGAACAGGTCGGCGTCCGGGAGGTGCGCGAGATGGTTGCGCACGGACTCCACCCTGAGCGAGCCGTTCGCCCGGAGCAGGTCGAGGATGGTCGGCGACTCCACGTTCAGGTACCGCGCGACGTCGGCCTGCTGGAAGTTGGTGTCGACCAGCGCCACCCTCCCGGGCCGGCCGGCCGCGTGCAGATGCCTGGCCGCGTAGACCGACAGGTTCACGGCCGTTGTGGTCTTGCCCACGCCGCCCTTGGCGGAGGCGATGGCGATGACCCGTCCCAGGGCCGGGGCGGGTTCCTCCGCCCTGACCAGTGCGGCCGCGGGCGTCTGCTGCGGCCCCGGCCATCCGTTCGAGACGGGCTGGGCCGGCATCGCGTTGTGGTCGTGCCTCGTCGCGGACTCCGGGGCCGGCGCCGGCTCGACCTGGCCTCCGGGGACGGGCTGCTGCCCCGCGAACCCCTGCTGACCCGGCGCGGCCGCCGGCCACGGCTGGGAGCCGGGAGCCGGGGTGGAGGGCGCGGGCGGTTCGGCGGCCTGCGGAGACACGGCACCGGGCGGCTGCGCGAAGGACGGCGGCTGCGCCGGGTTCGTGTTCCAGCCGCCGGCGGAGGTCTGGCCGGTGGCGGCGGATTGCTCGGCGGGCGCCGAGGCCGGCGCCGGTGGCTGTGCGGCGGGCGCCCGTTCCGGTGGCCGTTCGGCGGGTGGTGGGGCGGCCGCGAACGGTTGGACCGCCGGCTGCCGGCCGGCGGCCGGCGTCTGGGACGCGGCCGGTGGCGGAGCCGCGGCCGGTGGTGGGGCGGCTGCCGGTGGTGGGGCGGCGGGCTGGGCCGGGGGCTTGCCGGCGATGCCGAACAGCGCCAGCAAGTCCGACATCTTGAGCTGCCCGCCGATGACGTGGACGCCCGGGGCGAAGGCGTCGCCGCGTTCCGCGAAGTACCCGTGCACGAGCACGGTGAACCCGCGGCCGGCGAGCCCGTTCGCCAGGACGGCCACGCCCGCGCCCGGAAGGTCCTCGACGAACCCGGGGGCGAACATGAAGGCGGCGGGGGAACCGACCCGCCCGCTCTTGGACAGGTCGCGAAGTTCCGCCGCGGAGGCGGCGTCGTACACCGCGGAGAACCGGCCGGTCTCCCGCAAACTCCGGGCGACGCCCGGATCCCCCGCGACGACGAGGTTCGGCGCAGTTGCCATCACTCAGTGTCCTCAGCGCTCTGGTTGTCACCCGGTCGGCGAAGCGGCCGGATTCTCTCTTAGCGACTGTGCGGACAATGACGGATGCCGCCAGCCCCGGATGCCGGACTGTCTCCCTGAGAGCCAACACAACCAGGGAGATGACAACACATGGTCAACCTGAGGGCGGCGCTCGGACGTCTCACCGGGACCAGCCGCGCAGGCCGTTCCGAGGCCGACACCGCCACCATGTGGACCACTCCGTACGCCTGGCGCACCGCCGACGGCGTCTACGTCGGCTACAACGGCGAGGTGTGGATCTACCGCACCGTGCGCCTGTCGCCGATGAAGTGGGAGGACCCGGCGGAGCAGCTGTCCATGGCGGCGCCGCTGTCGCGGCTCCTGGGCGACCTCGGCCGGACGTCGCGGCAGCCTGTGGGCGGTCTGGCGACCCTGTCCAACAACCGCAACGTCCACCTGGTCTCGATCACCTGGGACGACCTCGTCACCCCGCCGAAGGAGAACACCGACGAGCTGCGCGCCTACCAGGCCGAGGCCTTCGGCTTCCTGGCCCCGAAGCGCGTCCTCTTCGTCGGCGTGCAGCTCCGGTCGTCGCTCATGGACAAGACGTCCCGCGCCGGCAAGGGCTCGCAGGGCGGCATGGGGACGGTCAAGGCCCTGACCGACCTGGTCAAGGAATCCATGGCCGACGACGTCCCCGACCTGGCGGACTACCAGAAGGACATGGAGCACATCGTCTCCATCTTCAAGCGGGCGGACGCGCAGGAGCCGACCCGGCAGGAGCTCGACCAGCTGGAGTCCTGGTACAACCTCGGGCGGGGCCCGGACGCGGTGATCGAGGAGATGCCGACCCGGCTCGACGTGGCCGGCATCGGCGAGCTGGAGATGGCCGCCGTCATGCGGTTCGACCAGCCGATCATGCCGTCCCCCGACGCCCAGTGGGCGCTGGACGTGATCAGCCACCCCGGCGACGCCCCGCACGTCATCTCGATCAGGGCCGAGCTCGAACCCGCGAACCTGACGCGGGCGAGGGCCCGCCGGGCGCAGCGCCGGATCATGGCCAACATGGAGGAGGAGCGCAAGACCCAGGACCTGGAGAAGGTCGAGCTCTCCCAGACCTTCCAGCAGGCCAAGGAGGTCGAGGACTACCTCGCGAGCTCCAACCAGCCCATGCTGGCCCAGTGCAGCTTCATCATGGCGCGGGAGATGACCGACGCCACCGAGACCTACATGGAGTTCCTCGCCCAGTACTACGGGATCCAGATGAAGGCGCTGGAGCACCGGCAGATCCAGGCGCTGGAGGAGACCCTGCCCTGCTCCTCCGTCCGGGTGAACCCGTTCCTGCAGGACGTCAACGTGCCGATGGTCTCGCACGCCGGTCTCCAGGCGTTCTCCGACCTCGGCGACGACGTCGGCGTCTACGGCGGGCTCATCGACCCGGACGGCACGCCGTTCTTCGTCGACCCCCTCGGCGCTCCGCGCAAGAACCTGCCGCCGGTCTTCGGGATCTTCGGCGACCCGGGCAGCGGCAAGACCTTCTTCGCGCAGTCCGTCGCCACCCAGGCCGCGCTGAACGGCCTGCCGGTGATCTTCGTGAACCCGAAGGGCGGCGACTCCCTCTACGGGATGGTGGACTACGTCCAGAGGCTGGGCATCCCCGCCGGGCGCGTGTCGATGTCGGCGCTGGAGGAGTCGCCCGGGGCCTTCGACCCGTTCCGGTACGCGCCGCCGACGATCGCGGCCGAGATCGCGAACGTGCACATCCTGTCCGCGCTGGACGACGCCCGCGACGGCCTGTCGCTGTCGGAGCGGCTCGCGCTCGGCTCCGGGCTGAAGCGGGGCGCGCTCAACGGCGCGCGCTGCGTCTGGGACGCCCTGAAGTACGTCCCCGGCGACGACGCGGACCGGGTGCGCGGCCTGGTGGAGCAGCAGATGGAGGCGTCCTCGATGTTCTCCCTCGGCATCGCGCTCCAGCCCCTGCCCCGCCTGGACATGTCGCAGCGGCTCACGCTGGTCGACTTCGACCGCGAGCTCGGCCTGCCGGAGGGCAAGACGCCGAGCGAGTACTCGGTGTCGGAGCGCATCGCGCTGGCGGCGGTGCGCCTGGTCATCCGCGCCTCGCTGGAGATCCTCATCGCCAACCGCTCGGGCGTGCTGATCGTGGACGAGGCGTGGACCTTCCTCTCGCAGGCCGAGGGCCTGGCCTCGCTGCAGCGCATCTCCCGCGAGGGCCGGTCGCTGAACATCATGCCGGTGTTCCTCACCCAGCGGATCGCGGACGTGGTCACCAAGGACCTTGAGTCCTACCTGAGCCGCGTGCTGGTGCTGAAGCTGAACGAGAAGCGCGAGGCGGAGACGGCGCTGCGGCTGTGCGGCCTCAACCCGACCTCCGAGCGGCTCTCGCAGATCCGCGAGTTCGGCCCGCTGCCACCCGAGGACGGCAAGCCCGCGCGCTGGGCGCGCGGCATCTTCCGCGACCTGTTCGGACGGCACGCCCAGGTCGTCCTCGGCCCCACGCCGCCCGAGGCCGCGCAGGCCTACAGCACGAACCCGGAGGACCGCCGCAAGCGCGAGGAGGCCCGCAGGGAGCGCGAGGAGGCCGAGCGGGCCGAGTACGAGGCCGCCGTCGCCGCCGCCGCGCGGATGGAGGATCCCGCGGCGGCCGCGCCGGGGCAGAACGGCGCGGCCCCGGGGCACGACATCAGCGCCGCGCCGCACACGGCACACGACGTCACCGCCGTGCCGCCGCAGACGGGGGAGGAGCAGAACCCATGGCTCGTCGGCTGAGGTCCGGCACGGCCCGCCGCGGCGACCCGCGGAAGCGGAGCCGTTCCGTCCAGGCGGAGCCGGGCGGTGCGAAGGCGGCACCCCCGCGCCCGCGCCGCGGACTCCAGCTGCTGGTGTGGGCACTGGCGCTGACCGTCTTCGGCGGTCTCGCGCTGCTCTCCGGGCAGACCGAGGGCTTCGGAACCGGCGGCCGGTCGCCGAACGCCGCCGCGCCCGCCCCGTCGCCCGCGCCCTACGCCTCCTCAGCGCCCGCGGCTTCCACCCTGCCGGCCAATTCCGCTGGGCCGGCCAATTCCGCTGTGCCCGGGGCGTCCTCCGCGCCGGTGGCGCAGGCCGGGGCGGGCGCCGGCGGGCGCCTGCTCGCGGCGGCCCCGGCCGACGAGCCCACCTATGACATCAACCGGGACGACTGCGAGGCCTACAGCGAGGCGAGGGAGTTCCTGCCGCTGCACCGGTGGACGTCCTTCGAGCTCTTCGTGGTGGACAACGCCCGGATCTTCAAGACCCAGCGGTTCGTCTCGATGATCGCCAGCCTGATGTTCATGGCGGGAGGGCTCTGCTGGCGGATCATCGGCTCGCTCATGGGGTTCGGCTACTCGTTCGACATGATCTGCCGGGCGGCGGATCCGATCAACTCCGTCGTGCGCACCTTCTCGCTGTACGCGGCCTGGTTCCTGATCCCTTCGTGGATCTTCGTCATGGCGGCGGTGATCCGGCGCTGGTCCAGCAGCGGCCACCGCCGGGGCCCCGCGGCCGCGATGCGCCTGGTCACGGTGTTCCTGGCCGCGAACGGATTGATCTTCTTCATCGGCGACCAGGCTGACAAGCACCAGGACAACCCGACGACGGCGTACACGATGCCGTGGATGGCCGCGACCGTCCAGGGCTGGTTCACCACCGCGGCGGACTCGCTCTACGACCTGCAGAAGATCGGCAGGATCAACGACGGCACGGACAACAATCCCGTGTTCTACGACGCCCACCCGGACGGCGGGGCGGGCCCGGTCACCTGCGCGAAATTCGACGACAAGCTCAACGACGAGTACATGGCCCGGAACAAGGACACCTCACTCGCCAGTGGAAAACAGGCGATGGTGCAGGTGAGCAAGATGTGGGAGATCTCGCTCGTCCGTTCCTGGCAGGCCGCGCAGTTCGGCGAGGGGACGAAGCAGTTCCCCTCGCCCGCCCACGCGTCCTGCCGCTGGCTCGAGGCCAACGCCGACGTGAGCACCGAGAACAAGCTGGAGGCCTACGACCTGGCGACCGGCCACGCCAAGAACACCACCACGTCGAACTCGGCCCGCGGGTACTTCATCGACCCCGCCGCGGACGAGCAGATGATCATGATCGCCTGGGGCGCCTGCAAGGCCAACGACGACGGGCTCGGCAGCGCCCACACGATCCCGCAGTGGGACAAGGCCACCGACACCAAGGACAAGGCGAAGGCCTGCGAGAAGCTCTACAGCAACGTCACCTACGAGGACGACAAGAGCGGGACGCAGTTCAGCGTCGCCGGTATCGACGTGCTCTGCTTCCTCTGCGACAACGGCACGATGGGCACGTTCTACTTCAACGGCGACGACGAGCTCAAGGACAAGCTGGGGAACTGCTACGCCAGCGAGCCCGCCTGCCAGGCCGACTGGAACTTCGTCAGCGCCTGGCTGGGCAAGAACCAGGCCCAGCGGCTCACCCAGGGCCTGCTGTCGATGATCGTCGCCTTCGTCTTCCTGTTCGTCATGGGACCGATGGCGATCGGTATGACAGTGTCCAGTGTGGGTTTGGCAGGGCTTGTCATGATATTGCCCTTGACATTGCTGCTCATAGGAGCGGGCCTGCCGCAAGGGATGAGACTGCTCAAACTCACCGGAGCGGCGGCGGCGGGTGACGCCCTCTTCACCCTAGCCCTGACGTTCCTGACCATGCTCACCGATACGACGTACCAGGCCATCGAGGCGACCACCAAGGACGGCACGCCGAACTTCTTCCAGCAGGTCGCCCAGGGCGCGGCGCCCCTGGTGGCGCTGTTCCTGTTCAAGAAGATCAGCAAGATCCTGAGCCTGGGGGACATCTCCTCCACCTCGGGGGCCACGGGGTTCGCCTCGGCCATCGTGCTGCGGAGCAGCGGTGACCGGAGGCTGTCGCGCAACGCCGGCCAGCAGGTGGCCCAGCGCCTCGGCCGCCTCGGCGTGGGCAAGATGCGGCTGGCTGCACTGGACGAGCGGTCGCTGCAGCGGCGCATGCTCAACAACCGCGCGACGAGGGCGGTCGCCGGCGTGGCGAAGAAGGGGGCGCAGCGGGCCACCCGCCCGATCACCGACTGGGCGAAGGACAAGTACGAAGGCGGCCGCGCGAAGCTCCAGCACGGTGTGAACGCCCTGCAGCGCAAGGCCGCGTCCGGGTCGCCCGCGCAGCGTGCGGCCGCGTACGCCGGGCTGACCGCGGGTCTGGCCGGCCTGACGATGATGGCGCCGCCGGCGGTGCTGGCGACGCTGCCGCTGATGGCCTTCACCGGCTCCGCGGCGGCCGGGCGCGGCATCCAGGCCGGCGTCAACGGGATCAGGGGAGCGCGCTCCGGAGCCGGCGGCGACGGGACGGGCATGGCCGCGATCTCCGCGGCGGGCATGCCCACGGCGAGCAGCGCCCGGACGGGCCTGCGGCAGGCCGACGACTGGCATCGCAACATCATCCGCGTCAGCGACTCCGAGGAGCAGCGGCGGCTGATGGGCGAGCACGCCGAGGAGGGCCTGAACATGCTGCGGGCCCGGCAGTGGGGCCAGGGGCAGCCCGGCGGGCTCCACCCGGAGTTCACCGGTTTCGTCAACGACGAGGAGAAGATGCGGGCGCTCGCCGACGCGGCGAACGCGATGGGCCTGAACGCCAGCCAGCTCAAGGTCAGCAATCAGGGGCTGCTCGCCCCCAACGTGGAGTTCGCGAACGGCCGGCCCCAGGGCATCACCGCCGAGCAGCTGGGCATGCTCCCGCACCTGTTCCTGCCCGCGCGCGACCGGCGGCCCCAGATGACCGCCGACGGCGTCCTGGAGAACCAGGACCAGCAGATCGCCCGGATGACGGCGCAGCTCAGGGAACGCGGCTACATCACCGACGAAGGCGAGATCGTCAACGTCCTGGAGGCCCACGGGCTCGACACGCGCCTTCCCGAGGTGAAGGTGCGGGTGGAGCGCTGGCTCGAGGGGGGCAAGGACGAGGAGATCTCGCGCATCACCATCGCCCCCCGGCGGGGGGAGGTCGCCGCCGTGGAGGCCGCCCGGGCCTGGGCCAGCGATGTCGACATGCCGGCCCCCGACATCCGCCAGCGGCGCGACGTGGAGGCGGTGAGCGGCGTGATGGCCGCCGCACGGAACGAGATCGGAGACTTCAACAGGATCCGCATCGAGATGCCGGACGGCACCTTCGCGTCGGCCGGCAACCTCCAGCGCCAGCTCGAAGGGGAGATCCGCTCCATGGTGAGCGTCGCCATGGAGACCAAGAACCTGCACGACATGAGGGCCGCGGGAGGCATAAGCGGGCCGGACTTCGGAGCGGAGTACGCCCGGCTCACCCAGGCGCAGCAGGAGGCCGCCCAGCAGGTCGACAGGCTGAGCGCCATGTTCCGGGACGCGGTCGACGCGTCCCGCTCGGCGCGGGGCGTCTGCGAACTGCGGGTGCAGATGGCCGATCCGAACAGCATGATCGACGCCGATGAGCTGACCCGGCTCGCCGACCAGATCACCAAGAGCAACCAGCAGGCGCAGCAGCGGGTGCACCAGGAGATCGACAGGCTGGTCGGTGCCATCTCCCAGCGGCCGACCGACTCGGGGGCCGCGGCGGGGATCCTCCGCAGCCTCGACGAGCTGCGGGACGTGTTCGACAGGGAGGGCCGCGGCGAACGCTCGCAGAACCAGGCGGTGATCGACCGGCTGAGCGACCTGGAGCGGTCGCTCCAGGACAGCAGGCGGATGACCCAGGTCGACCCCCGGCTGGCGGCGAACGCGAACACCCCGGTCGACATCCGGAGGGTGCTGCGGGACATGTACCGGGACGAGATGGCCAGAACCTAGGCTGCGTTCTCGCAGTCCCGGCCCGCCTCCGCTCGCCCGGCGTCGCAACGCGACCGGGCCTGGGCGAACGCGGCATCGCTTCGCGATCCGCCCGGTTCCGCTCGCCTTCCGGCTTCGCTCCACCGGCCAGGTCACGCGTTCGCGCGCGTGGCCGAGGTCTCTGCGGACAGGACCTAGCCGGAAGGCGCCGGGAGCCGAAAGAAGAACCGGCCTCCACCCCGCTGGGGTGAAGGCCGGTCGTCGTCGGGGTTCGGGTCGTGTTCCCGCAGGTCCGGGGAACCTGCGCCTGCGAAGGTGTTCAGTTGACGTCCTTGAGGACGGTCTCGCAGTAGGCGGTGTCGTGCTCCTTGAGGCACGACTCGAACTTGGTGACCTTTTGCTCGAACTCGTCCGTGGAGGTGATGACCTTCCAGTTGTACTCGTCCGGGCCGAAGGTCTGGTTGAAGTGGATGCGGGCCCCGCCGTCGATGGCGTTGCCCTGGACCGGCCCGTAGTCGCCCAGGCCGTTGAGGGTGAACCCGCTGGGGGTACCGGACCCGTTGATCTCCTGCGCGTCCGGGAAGCGGGCCGGCTTGCCCTCGGTGTCGAAGTGCACCAGCGTGTACTTCCCCTTGACCTGTCCCCCCTGGGGGTAGAACTGGAGGTCCAGCATGGCGTGCTGCTCGCCGTGCTTGAGCATCAGGATGAGCTCGCGGGGCTTGTTCTCGTTCGCCGGGGCCGTCGCGCTGGGCTTGGAGTCGGTCCGGTCGCTGTCGTTGTCCGAGCCGGTCAGCTTGACCAGACCGAACGTCACGCCGGCGGCGACCAGTGCCACCACGACGGCGGCGATGACGAGAGGCAGGATGCGTCGGTTGTTCGGCTGCGCGCTGTTCACGGTATTTCCCTTCGGTGAAGGCGCGAGAAGCCGGGTGATGGACCCGGCTTCTGTACGCGTCTGATGAGATGCGAACGGGGCCGGGTCGGCTCTGTTTGCAATGTGCCCATCAATTGTCGCGCACACGGCACCCTGTACGCAAGCGAAAAGTGCGGTGTGGCCGTTTCTGGGCGGGCTCGTGAACTGAGCGCCGGCACAATCAAAAAGGGCCGTTACGCCGATTCCGCGTGATCATCGTCACGCGGAATCGGCGGCCGCCGCGGGTGAGCGTTTCATACCTTGCTGGGGTCGATCCAACCGGCCCAGTAAGCGCCGGTGTAGGCGCGCTCCACCTTGGAGACGTCCCCGGTCTGGTTGGTGTGCACCTTGTAGCCGTCGGCCAGCTGCATGGCCACGTGGCCGGAGTGCGGCTCCACGAGGTCCCCGGGCTTCGCCTGGGCGAGCGAGATCTTGTGCGTCCAGCGCGCCCCCACGAAAGTGGTGGTGACGGGGGCGTTGGTGCCCTTCGGGTACAGGTTCGGAATGGCGCCGCTGTCGCGGTAGGCCCTGGAGACGAAGCTGGAGCAGTCGGCCCACCCGGGGTCGTTCCGCTTGCCGGAGTCGAGCGGGGCGTAGGGCCAGCCGAGGTGGGTGAGGGCCCACTTGATGGCCATCGCCGCCTGGGGCGTGCGCGCCTGGGCCACTGAGTCCACGCACAGCTTGCGGATCCCGATCTCCTTGGCCCCCTCGCGCAGGGTGTTGTTCGGGGCGTTCTCGGGGCAGCCGTCAGGCCCGACCGTGACCTGCACGGTTCCGTTGTCCACCGCGCCGCCGCCGCCGCTGGCGAGCGAGCCGATCAGTTTGGTGGCGCTGTTGAACGGCGGGATGACGCCGCCGAAGAACCAGGCGTACTCGACGGCGATCTGCTCCAGCGGGAGCAGCACGCCCTCGGTGTTGCCGAGCCGGCTCCACGCCTCGGTCGCGTCCGGGGCGACCGGCGCGCCGACCGGCTTCAGCGGGCGCAGCGCCAGCCGCGGGATGACCAGGGTGTCCTCGCCGACGACCGGCGCGGTCTCCTTGTTGGCGTCCTCCCGGCCCTGGTAGTAGTTGCCCAGGCCGCTGAGGTTGGGGCCGTTCGTCCCGCTGCCGGCCAGGTCGGTGGCGATCTGGGCGAGGGTGTTGTTGAAGCCGGGGGCCCAGGACCCGACCATGCAGGCGGGGTCGCTGGTGGGGTCGGTGATCCCGTGGTCCGTCTCCAGCTTGTCCAGCTTCGGTACCCACTCGGTGTACACCTTGTCGGGGCCGGGAGGCTCCTTCAGCGACGCGAACTCGGTCGCGAACGGGGCGATGTCGGTGAGGAACTTCCGCATCACGGCGAGGCACGCGTCCGACGCCTCGAACGTGTTCTGGCCCGGCCCGATCGTCGAGAACAGCTTGAGGTCGGTGCCCATCGCGATGCTGAGCTTCTGCCAGCCGCCGATCATCGGCTGGAAGCTCCCGAGGTCGTGCGGGCGCTCCTCCGGCGGGACCTTCTCGACGGACAGCACGAGCTTGGCGGCGCCGGCGATGTTCTTGTCGACGTCGCACCGGTCCGCGACTCCGGCCTCCTCCGCCTCCTTCTTGGTCATCGGGAAGATGCCCTGGCGCGAGTCCTTGCCGTTGTCGCAGCCCTCGGTCTTCCACTTGCCGGCTCCGTAGCTGACCGACATCGCCTCGTTGACGAGGGTCTCGACCGCGGCGGGGCGGTTCTCCTGCACGGAGTACTTGAACCCGCCCTCCGCGGACTTGGCGCCGGTGACCAGGTAGAGGTTCTGGAGGCGGTTGGTCTCGCAGCGCCAGATCGTAATGATCTTGAAGCTGACCGACCACGGCTTCTCGGGATCGTCCGGCGGGGGGACGGCGCAGGGCCCGCCGGGGGTGCCGGTGCGCTCCATGAAGATGCCGGAGGTCGCGATGACCTTGCTCCAGTACTTGCGGGCGTTCTCCTGGTCCTTCTCGTTGCCGTCGGGCTTCCACTTGGGGCTCTTCGGGTCCCGGTGCACCTTCTCCGCCGCCTTGACCAGCTCGAAGGCCACGAAGTAGGAGGACTGGCACGGGTTCTGCGGATCGAGACCGTGCATCCGCATCTGGCCCGACGCCGCGGGGGTCAGCAGGTACGGTCCGGAGCCCTGATCGTCCTTGCCGCCGATGTCGGGATCCGGGTTCTCGACGTCGCATCCCCAGGCGCGCAGGCCGGTGCGCCCGCTCTCCGGCGCGCCCGCACCGGTGCGGAGCGCGGCGGTCCGCACCTCGGGCCGGCCGGGCTGGACGTTGTACGAGGCGGGCTGCACTGCGCCGGAACCGGCCGGGTGCGCCTGCGCGGCGGCCCGCATCTTCGTCATGACGCCGTCGACGTACTTCCAGGCCGTCGGGTTGAAGTCGCAGGCCCCCGGGCACTGGTCCCACTTCTCCGGGTTGGGGCCCCAGCTCCCTGTGAAGTGGTCGACCGCGATCGGCTGCCACTTGTGGTACTTGTTCCACATCCTGAGGACGTCCTCTTTGGCCCGGCGGTCCTGCACACTCGGCGGAGCCAGGCACGCCCTCGCATAGCCCCCGTAGTTGTTCCAGGTGCTGGTGATGTACTGGTAGGCGCCGCAGGCGGTGCTCTGGTTCGTCCCGGCGTTGCGGTCGTAGACGCCGTTCGACTCCTGCATCCGCAGCGCCCAGAGGAACCAGCCGAGCTGGTGGCTGAGATCGCCGTCCGGCGGCGCGACGTGGTTGCTCCCAGTGCCGGGGACGGTGGCGGCCGAGCCCGCGCCGGTGATCCCCTGGACCGGACCTGGCCCGGCGCCGACCGTGTTGCTGACGTTCACGTCCACGCCGCCGGTGCCGTCGCCGCCGGAGCCGTCCCCGCCGGGGACCTCCTTCGCCTTGCGCCCGGGATCGCGGTCGATGTTGTCGTACGGGCTGTAGCGGGCGAAGTCGGTCTGCGTCTTGGCGAGACCCGCCAGGATCGTCCAGGGAACCTCGGAGTAGTCCTGCGCGCTCCCCGAAGTCTGCTCCGCCGCCTGCTTGAGGATCCGCTGCCAGTTGCCGGGGAAGTACTCGGCGATCTTGTTGTCCGAGGTCTGCTCGGGCTGGGACTCCGGGACGTCGTCGTCGACGTTGACGCCCAGGATCATTCCGGCGATGAGGATGATGCAGAGGAGCGGGATGAGGACCGGAAGACTGGCGGCCAGCAGCATCTTGAGCTTGCCGTGCTTCTTGTCCTTCTCCGACTTCTTGCCGTCGGCCCTCTCGTCCTTGCCCTTCTGGCCGGCGCCCGCCGTGTTCGGGGCTCCGCCCCTCCGACGCCGGAAACCGTCCATGAACGACTTCGGTATCTTCTGGCCGAGCTTGGACTGCTCGAACTTGTCGAGTGCCCGGCCGCCTGCGCCGGAGTCCTTGACGGTGTCGTACGCCTTGGGCGCGTACCGGTCGGCCAGGGCGCGGGCGCCGATGTCGGTGGCCTGCCCGAGGAGGTTGAGGCCCTTCTCCCCGAGGCTGTCGCCCTCCGGTATCGACGGGACGTAGTTCGCGGGGAGGCCCTTCTTCGCGGCCGCCTCGCGCAGCTTGCCCTCGGCGAAGTCGCCGGCCGCCCTCTTGAGCTCTTCCTTGGGGTCGCTCTGGGGCGCCTGCTCCGACGGCGTGCCGGTGGGCGGGGCCTGGAGGTCCTTGGCCAGCTGCGCGGCCTTCGCGGCGGCGTCCAGCGCCCGCTGCAGGCCGAGCGGATTGTCCTTGTTGAGCTGGACGGGCCCGCCCCGCAGCGCCGCGTCGCCGTACGGGTTCGTCCCCTTCCCGTCCGGGCCGCGGTCGATCGCCGACTGCTCCTTGAGGATCTCGGAGGCGCTCTGCGGTAGCTGGGCCGACGCGGCGAGCCGGGGGTCCGAACCCAGCGTGGCGATCTCTTCCGGCGCGAGCTCGGCCAGATTCTCCGGCGGCTCGCCGTCCACCACAGGCTGCAGCGCCGTCGGCTGTGGTGGAGCCGGCGGCGGGCCGTCCTGCAGTTCATCGCCGTCGAGAGGCCGCGGTGAGACCTCGGAGCCCTTCCACGGGCTGCTGTCCTCGTCCATCCAGGGCATTAGCCGCTACCTCGGTTCCGGTACCTTGCTCGGCTCTGCGCTCACCCCCCGGGCGCGGGAGACGATCGAACTTGACCGTCCGATGATTCGTGTTCAGGGCAAGGGGGTGGCGGATCGCGGTCGCGGGTGTGCTATCCCGCCCGGACCGCGTATCCGCGCCCGTCCGGTTCCACGAGGATGTCGACGACGTCCGGCCGGGCCCCGCCCGCGTGCGTGATCGTCGCGCTGAACCGGTACTGGCTGTTGCCGGTCTTCGTGGGATCCATGACGGTGATCCCCTGCACCACCGATCCCTGGGGCATGGGTTTGGCCGGAGACGGCCGCGCCGTGCCGATGACGGGGATGCCCTTCCAGTTCCCGGTCACGATGGCCCTGGCGGAGGCGACGGCCACGTTGAGGGCGCCGGCCGGGACGACCGTCGCGCCGCCGTCCGTCATCGGGACCCTGGTCGCGGCCGTGGCCGTGAAGTTGCTGGCCGCGGCTCCCGTCGGAAGCACCTGCGACGGGCTCCCGGACGGGGTGGGCGTCCCTTCCCCCGGGCTCGGCGAGGCGGTGAGACCACGCGGGTCGAGCGTCTGGACCTGGAAGCGCGGCGCCTGGCTCGCCGCGGGGGCGGCACCGGAGGAGCCGCCGCGGTCGAACACCGCACTGACCAGAAGCATCAGGATGATGCCACCGACACCGGCCCATACCGCGATGTTCCACCACTCGGGCAGCTCGGTCTCCTGGAAGAGGCGCCGCCGCCGGAAGCCCTCGCGGGCGTAGTCGGTCAACTTCGGCATGACTCTGACCGTCGCGGGCGAGCGGGCCCGGGCAACCGGAGTGCGGCGACGTGTCGCGAATCGTTATGGCGTCCGGGGGGCAACCCCGCACGGTTTGAGGCATGAGCGAGGACGACAGCGTCAGGGGGCCGGCGATGCTGGCCGCCACCAACATGCTGAAGCCGCCGCCCGCGGTGATCGGCAGCCTGAACAAGGACATCACGCTGCCCCGAACGCTCAGGCTGACCACGCTCATCGCCGTGGTCGTCGGGGCGGCGTTCGGGTTCCTGATCTCCTTCCTCATCTTCGGCCCGGGGCTGAACGCGCTGATGTACGGCCCGGTGCTCGGCGGAGCGGCCGGCTGGGCGTCCGTCAGCCTGTCCCCGCTGAACGGGGAGTCACTGGCGACGTGGATGGGCCTGCAGATCAACGGGACCCGCAACCGCAAGCTCTACGTGGACGGCCGGCAGGTCCGGTTGTACATCGGCATCTCGCCGCTGCGCCGCACCGCCGCGGGCAAGGTGCGCATGCTTCCCGGCGGCGTCCAGGTGGACGCCGTCCGCTGGGACTCGCGCGGTTATCCGCAGCAGGAGATCCCCGGGGCGAACCGGCTGCGGGCGCCCCGCGGCAAGGGACGCGGGCTGAAGGCGTCCACCCAGCTGTCCAGCGGCCGCCGGCGCGGCCGGAACGATCGCCGCCGCGGGTGAGCGCGGGCCGGCACTTGCGCATCCGCGTGAGGGCCGCACGGTCCTGGCTGCAACACGACAAATAGAGGAGGGACGATGCCGGAACAGTCACCCACTCGTTTCACCATGGTGCCCGCCCGGCGTTCCAGTGAGCCGACCGCTCGCAGGCGGGCCAGGAGGATCCTGATCGCGCTCTTCGTCGCCGCGGGCCTGAGCGTCGTCGCGGTGTTCGTCGCCCTGACGAGCGGGAGCAGCAAGCCGGACCTGTCCTCGGTCACGCCGCAGGGCCGCGACCTGTCGTACACCGCCGCGATGAACTTTCTGGCCGGCCGGATGCAGGACGTGCCCCGCGCCGATTCCTTCGACCCGCAGGCGGCGTCCGCGGAGGGCCCCGACGGAACCTCGACCCCGCTCGACTACCGGGCGCTGAACTGGGTCGGTTTCACTCCTCGGCATTTCGGGACGGAGAAGCTCGGCTTCACCGACTTCGAGATCCACCACTACCTCGTCGTGTTGAACGACCAGCCGGTGACGCAGAGTCCGTCCCCGGCGGCCGGCGGCCGGCCGAGCGCGACCCCGTCCGGCGGGGCGGCCGCGTCACCGTCCGGAGGGGCCTCCGCGCCGCCGTCCGGCGGAGCGGCCGCGTCACCGTCCGGCGCTGCTCCGCAGGCGGGTGCGACCGGTACGCCGTCTCCGGGCACGACGACCGACCCGCAGGGCGGCCCCTCGCCCGGTGCCAGCGAAACGCCGCCGATGAGCGCGCATGTGCTCCAACTGGACGTGCCGGTGCTGCTCGACCCCTCGGGCCCCCGCCTGGCCGCCTCTCCGGCCTTCTCGGTCTGGAAGAACGGCACCGGCAAGCCCAAGGGAACCGGTGACTACACCAATTATCGGCAGCTGACCACCGAAGTCAGCACCGAGTCCAAAAACCAGATTCTGCGATGGGCGGCGGCCTACGCCACCGGTGATTCGACGGCACTGCTCGCCGTCACCGGTGACCAGGACCCCAAGCACCGCTACGAAGGCCTTTCGGGGTTCCGCCTGGCGGACTCCTCCCAGGCCGTGCAGATCCTTTCGGCGATCAAGACGCTCGACGACCAGCTCGTCGTCCGGGTGCGGATCATGCTTGCCAGAGCCGAACAATCCGGGACGGTCCCTGGAAAGAAGGGAAACGTCCAGCCATTCACTAATTTCGCCGACTTCGACCTGCTGGTGGGAGCCAGCGGGGCGCAGCCGCCGGTGCTCGCGTGGGGGCCTGCAGGTTCCGCAGCGGAACTGAACCCCTACAGCAACGCACTGAACAACTGACCGGGACCTCAACCATGGAGGGAAAAAGGATGTCAGTTCCTGGTTTTCACATACTCGCGGGACCGGAGCTCGGCCAGACCGGGGCCGACAGTTTCTTCACCTCGCCCGCGGGCAAGGCGCTGGTCGCGATCTGCGGTGCGATCGCGGTCGTCATCGTCGTGTTCGGCGTCTTCCGGATGATCAACGGCATCGGCCGCGGGCGTCCGGGCGAGGCGTTCAAGTCGCTCATCTTCGCTCTGCTCATCGGCGGGATGCTGTTCAACCTCGGCCTCACGGTCCAGGGGGTCAAAATGATGAGCAGCCTCGTCGGAAAGATCTTCACCAGCGTCGACCAGGTCGGCAACAGCGGCGGTTGATGCGAGAACCCCAGCCTAAGGAGTGAACGTGGCGGACCCGAGGCGGCCGGAGGAGCGGCCCACGGACCTGGTCGGTGGCGGCTATGTCTTCCCCACCGTGGTCCTGCTGCTGTTCGCGGTCATCCTGGCCGTGCTCATCCCGGCTCTCTGCGCCTGGGTCCTGCTCATCCCGCTGCGCCGTTTCCTCGCCCGGCGGGACTGGGCCATCGTTACGCTGGCCGGTGTGGTCGGGCTCGCCCTGCGGGCCAAGGAGAACGCGTACGCCTACGGCTACTGGCTGGCCAGCTTCGCCGACTTCGGCCCGGGGGAGCCGGGAAAGGTTCCCGTCACCGTGCTGCTGTCGCTGACGGCGGTGCTCGCGGGGCTCTTCGGACTGATGGTCGGCAAGGCCCGCGGGTCGGTGATCATGGGGCTGTCGTCCTTCCTGCGCAAGAAGAAGAAGTTCGTCGACCTGTTCGACGGCACCTGGTTCCGGCAGAAGGAGCTCGTCGACGACCCGATCACTCCCCGGGACGGCCGGCGGGAGATGCTGAAGAAGCGGGTGTCCACCCGGGTGACCGTGGCCGACATCCCGGCGGTGCACGGCCCGTACGCCACGGAGAAGGCCAGGAAGACGCCGATCAAGGCCAAGACGATCCCCCTCGGGCTCGGGGCCAACGACCGGCCGGTGTGGCTGAGCACCCAGGAGATGGGCATGCACGGCGCCGTGGTCGGCTCCACCGGCAGCGGCAAGACCGTCACGCTGATGTGGATCATCGGGGCGGCGCTCGACATGGGCTTCGACGTCACCGTCCTCGACATGAAGGAGGACACCGAGCCGGGCGGCCTGCGCGACTTCCTGCGTGCCTACGCGCAGGCGCACCGCATGCCGATGCAGGAGATCGCGCTCGGCGACGAGCAGCCGGCCTTCTGGTTCAACGCCCTCGCGGGCATGTCCGCCGACGAGGCGTTCGACACCATCATGACGATGGTCGAGTTCGACGACGCCTACTGGCAGGCGCTGAACCGCAAGGTCCTCCAGCAGGTCGTCCAGATGCTGCACGAGGCCGCCGAGGTCGCGCCGGACCGTTTCGCGCCGCCCAACATGCTCGAGATCGGCAAGATCATGGAGCACGGCGAGAACATGAAGGGCGCGGTCAAGGAGCAGGTCCTCGCGATCGACGGGGTCCGCGGCTTCGGCCACTGCACCGAGCGCTACACCAACGTGCTCCGGCCGTCCCGCGACGAGGGGGTCTCCGCGGCCAGCTTCGGCACGAAGCTGACCGGCCTGTACGACTCCGGCGCGGGCCGCCGCATCCTGGTCCCCGGGCAGGACCGCCAGATGATCGACGTCCGGCGCGAGGGGCTGACCTACATCGGGCTCAACTCCCTCGGCCAGCCCGACATGGCGAAGATCCTGTCCTCCTCGGCGCTGCAGCGGCTGTCGGTGTACGCCGCGCAGCGGATCCAGGGCCGCGCCCCCAAGGACCGGCCGCGGCTCATCGTGGTGGACGAGGCGAACTTCATCGACCGCGAGATCGCCATGAACATGCTGTCCAGGGTCCGGTCCGCGCTGTTCAACATGATCCTCTGCACCCAGGGGCCGACGGACTGGATCGACAAGGACGGCGACGACTGGTCGCGCCTCACCCAGAACATCAACTGGCTGATCGCCATGGCCCAGTCGTCCCCGGAGGCCGCGGAGAAGTGCGCGGACTTCCTCGGCATGCGCGACAACAACAAGTTCAGCGAGCGCGTCGGCCAGGACGGCCACACCCAGAACCTGCAGGCCATGGGGGAGGAGCAGTACATCGTCTTCCCGAAGGAGCTGCGCGCCCTCGGCACCGGTGAGGGGTACCTGCGGGTCAACAAGCCGGCCAGCAGGGTCGAGTACGTGATCATTCCGATGCGGAAGCAGGAACTGGACCGCTACCAGCCGCCCGCCCCGCCCGGCGTGCCGGTCACGATGCCGCTGGGCGGCCCGCAGGGGACGAGGGGAGCGGTGTGAAGCCGCCGCGGCGCCGGCCGAAGGACGAGGCGCGCCCGAAGGGCGAGGAGCCGCCGAAGGGCAAGGCGCGGCCGGACGACGAGGCGAGGGAACGGCGGATCGACCCCCTGGCGGTCGCCCTGGAGTCCTCGATCATCGTGCTGCTCGGCTTCGTCCTCGCGGGCCTCTCGATCGGGCTGCTCATCCTCCAGGCCGGGGACGTGGTCACGTTCGACGTGGGGGACGTGGTCACCGCCGGCGCGGCGGGCGTCGTCGCCGCCGCGGTGGTCCGGCTGAACGTGCGGCTCCACCGGCGCTGGAAGAAGACGATCGGCAGGTTCACCGCCGCCGCCGCGCTGTGCGCCCTCGCCGGGGCCGCGGGAGCCCTCGTGGTGATGGTGCCGGGCGAGTGCCCGGGCGGGCTCTTCAGCACGGGCCGGTGCGGGGTGCGCGAGGCGGCCGCCTGGGGGCAGGTGGCCGGGCTGGCCGCGGTGCTGAACTTCATGATCGCCGGCATGGCGCTGGCGGTCTGGCGGGTCGTCCGGCGGCTCGCCCGGGAGGTCCGGGACGTGGTCCGCGACGGGTCGGAACAGGGCGTCGTCTGGTTCAGGGCGCTGAAGAACGTCCGGCGGAGGCGGGCCGGCGCGCGCGAGGCCGGCGGGGCGGCGCGCGGCGCGCAGGACGCCAAGGGCCGCCCCACGCCGCGGCGCGCGGACGCCGAGCGGGCCCGCCGCAAACGGCTCCGCGCTCGGGCCTGAGCCGCGGCCCGGAGCCGAGCGTCCAAGGGAGATCCATGTACGAGGTCGGACGGGCCGGAGACTTCGTCTCCCGGCAGATGTGGCGCCACCGGACCCGGGGGTCTCTCTACGCCGCCGGAGCCGCCACGCTGGCCCTCACGGCCGTGGGCGCCCTACTGGGGGCGCTGTTCCTGGACGGTGGTGCGCTGAGGGCGTCGGCGGCCGTCGCCGGGTTGGCCGCGGCGGCGGGGTGCGGGTACGCGTGGATCCGCGCGACGCGGGCCCTGGGACAGGCCCGGCGGTCGGCCGTGGGAGCGCGGTCCGAGCGCGAGGTGCGCGCGGCCGTGCGGCGCACGGACTCGGTCGCGGCGGCCTACGGGCTCGTCCTCGGCTCCCGTGGCGGCGACTGCGACACGGTGGTCTTCACCCGCGGCTGCGGGGCCGCGGCCATCGAGGTGAAGACGGGGCACGGCCGGGTCTCCGCCGAGGACGGGACCATGCGGGTCGGCAAGCGCGTGCTGCACGGCGACCCCGTCCGGCAGGCGGCGAACCAGGCGCGGAGGCTGTCCCGCAAGCTGGGCGGCAGGACGGTCCTGGCGGTCGTGTGCGTGCCGGGGATGCGGAATCGGCCGTTCAGCACTGCCGCCGGCGTGTGGGTGTGCTCCGCACGGGACCTGCAAGCGGTCCTGGACCGTGCTCCGCGCGTCTTCGGCGCGGCGGAGGAAGCGCGGGAGGCGATGCGGAGCCTCTGGCATGCCCCCGCGGCCTGACCGGCCGGTCCGCAACTCCGGCCGGGCTTTCGCCCGGGCGTGCGGGAGGCGGGCTACGGCACTTCCGGACGCCACATCAGCGAGGCGATGACCAGCAGGACGCTTACGCAGGTGATGGCGAAGGTGATGAGCGTGGGCATGAGGTCGACGTTGCCGAGTCCCGGCAGCCGGCCGCCCGGCGAGCGGCGGACCGCGCCTCCGGCCTCGTCCGGCGTCGCCTCGTCCAGGAGGACGTCGTCGTCGGTGTGCTCTTCGAAGAACCAGCCGCTCTGCGGGGTGCCGGCGGCGCCGTTCTGGTCGGCGGTCGGCGCCCAGCCGGTGGCGGGCTGCGGTGGGAACGCGCCACCGGCATCGGGGCGGCCGTGGGGCGGTACCGCGGGCACCGCGGCGGGCGCGCCCGCGGGCTGGTGGCCGACGGCGGGTGCGGCGGCGTGCGGGGCGCTCGCCGGGGCGCCGAAGGGCGATCCGGGCGGCGTACCCGGCGGCACGCCGTGGTTCGGCGGAGCGCCGTGGTTCGGCGGCGCGCTGGGGGTCGGGGCGACGCCGTAGTTCGGGGCGACGCTGTGCTGCGCGTTCGGCGGGAAGTTCTGCTGGGGGCTTTGCGGGAAGCTCTGCTGGGGGCTCGGCGGGACGTTCTGCGGCGCGCTTGGCGGAACGCTCTGCTGGGGGCTCGGCGAGATGTTCTGCGGCGGGCTTGGCGGGACGTTGTTCCGGGGGCGTGGCGGGACGTTCTGCTGGGAGCGCGGCGGGACGCTTTGCTGGGAGCGCGGCGGGTTCGTCGGCGGGTTCGTCGACGGGGCGGGGCGGGTGTTCCGCTGTCCGGAGGGGGCTTTGGAACCGGCGGTCTGCGCGCCGGTTCCGCCGGGCGCGGCGCTGGGCGCGGAGCCGGGCGCGGCGCTGGGACCGCTCCAGGTTCCGCCCGGAGCCTCGGTAGGCGCCCCCGGAGCGGCACTCCAGGAGTCCCAGGTCCCGAGCGAGGCCCAGGGGTCGCTCTGCGCGGGCTCCGCGTCGCGCCGCGGCTTCTCGGACTCGGGGGCGGACTCTCCGCCGGCCGCCGGCGGGGCCGCGGCGGGCTCCTCGGCGGCGTCCGCGGTGTCATCGATGATGACCCACGACGACGCCTCCCCGGCGCCGCCGGCCGGTCCCGCGCCGGGACCGCCCGCGTGCTCCCGTCCGTCGTTCATCCTGCCCGTCCTTCGATCCTCCGGGCGCCCTCGGGGGTCTCGACGACGGGCTGGAGCAGCTTGGCCAGCGCCTTCTGCTGGATCTGCCGCACCCCTTCGCGGGACAGCCCGAGTCGTTCGCCGATGACGCGCAGCGCCTGCTCCGGCTCGCCGTCCAGTCCGAACCGGCGCGTCAGTACGTACCGTTCGCGGGGGTCGAGCAACGGCAAGCCGCGGCTGCTGAGGGCGCGCAGGTCGAAGCGGAGCAGCACCTCGTCCTCGATGCTCGGGGACGCGTCGGGCAGCCGGTCCTCCCACGCGACGTCGTCCTCGCCCGGACCGCCCGCGACCGTGTGCAGGCTGTCCAGCCGGGGGGCGTCGAGCACGCGGCGCACCTGGGCCTCGGTCACGCCGGCACGGCGGGCGATGTCGGCGTGGTCGAGCGGGGCGTCCGGTCCGGCCTCCTCCAGGAACGCCCGCTCGGCGGCAAGGATGGCCGGGCGCTTCTCGAAGTCCCCGGGGTTGAGGTTGGGGTGATCGGCGTCCCGCACCGCGCGCAGCACCTCGCGCTGGATGGGCTTGAACGCCCAGCTGGCGAAGGGGCCGCGGTTGGGGTCGTAGGAGGCGATCGCCCAGAGCAGCCCCACCTTCCCGGCGCTCTCGAAGTCCTCGATGTGCTCGCTGGACTTCGAGGTGAACATGGTGACGTACCTGCGCACGAGGCCGAAGTTCGCGATCATGATCTCGAGCGTGAGGTCGTCGAACTCACGCTCGACCCGCCGCAGCACCAGTTCCGAGAGCATGTCGATCTCACCGGAGTCGGCCCGCGCACGCAGCGCGGCGAGCCGCTCCTGGAGCTCGTGGCGACGGGCGAAGAGCTCGTCGTTGCGGGTACGGAACTCGTCGGCGGTGGGGCGCTCGCCACGCCCTGGCTGCTCGCTGTCCATCCGTCTCCCTCGGCTAGTCGGGAATGCGAGGCTGGAGTTGTAGCTATGCACGTTCGATGCCGAACGGACCGGGAACGGTCGGAACTGAAACAGATCGTTGATACGTTCGCAGGCCGTTCGGACGGTCGCGAGACCTTTGGCCGGCCGCTGAAAACGCGCGTTCGGCCGGGCGTCGGCGGAAGATCGCAGTTGAGCGCTTCGCGGGGAGGGGCGCGACTGTCCGGAGAGGGATCCCCGCGACAAGTTCGTTGACAGAAAATTGACCTTCTATGGATCAGTCGTTGCCCCGCTGATGGTCGTTTGGTGTACACGCGGTGTGCCGGCAGGGGGAACGCCGAACCAGTTCCCCGCGTCGGGTTGCGGATTCCGGAACCGACGGACTCTAGAGGGCAGGGGGCAGGCGCTTAGGCTGCGGTAGGAACAGGCGAGGCCACGGGCCTCGTCTGCCAACGAAAGGAAGCGTGACGGTGCAAACGATCCTCAGCGATCTCGGTCTCGAATCCCCGCTCGTCGGGACGACGGTGACCGCACACATCAGGTCGAGCGGGCCGGACGGGTTCCGCTGCGCCGTCTATGACGTCGCGACCGGGGAGGCCCGCGACGCCCTGCTGCCGCGCGCCGACGCCTTCGACCTGCCCGAAGGGGCCGCCCCGCCCGAACTGGCGGCGGGCAGCAAGGTCATCGCGCTGGTCGTCGGCGTCACCGCCGGCGCGGACCCGGGCTCCGAGCGGCTCATGCTCTCGGTCACGGCGCCCGAACTCGTCGAGCGCCTGCTGGCGGGGTTCGTCGACGAACTGCTCAACGGCAAGGTCGTCATCAAGGCCATCGCCCGGGTCGCGGGGACCAAGACGAAGATCGCCGTGGCGCCCACCGTCACCGGCGTCGACGCCCGGGGAGCCTGCATCGGCCGCGGCGCGAGCCGGCTGAAGGGCGCCCAGAACCTGCTGAACCACGGCTACGGCAGGGAGCGCCTGGAGATCATCGAGTACGCCAAGGACCCGGCCGCCTTCCTGGTGAACGCCATGAACCCGGTGCAGGTCACCGACGCGCTCGCCGAGCGCGGCAACGCGATCGTCGCCGTCGAGGAGCACCAGCTGTCGGGCGGCATCGGCGAGGGCGGCCTGAACGCCCAGCTCGCCGGGCGGCTGACCGGCCACTACGTGCGGGTCGTCAAGACCGGCACCGACCTTCGCGAGGCGCTCGACCAGCTCGTGGCCGACAAGGCCGCCGCGGAGAAGGGCTGAGGCGACCGCCGTGGTCCCGGTGGTCGTGCAGGCCCGGGCGGGGGTCCCGCCCTGCGGCGTAGAGGATCTGAGCGGCCCGGCCGGGGGGACCCTGGACCGGGAGACGCTCGTCGCGGCCGGCCAGGCGCTGACCTGGCGGTCGGTCTTCACCAGCGGCTCGCTCACCGCGATCCCGCTGACCGCGGCGTCCGCGGTGATCATCGGGCACGACGGGGAGACGCCGCCGGAGCTGTGGCACGACCGGTTCACCCGGGGGTTCGCCCACCGGATGGCGGGCGAGCTCACCATCGCCTCGGTCACCGCGGGCCTGCTCGGCGAGACGGTCTCCGGGAACCGGGACGAGGACGCGAAGCTGCTCGGCTCGGCGATCGACGGGCTCGCCCGGCTGCTCACCGATCTGGAGGAGGCGTGCTCGCCCGGCGAGAAGGCGGACCGGATCGTGGCCGACACCGTCCGGACCCACTCCGCCCTGCTGGGCGCGCTCGCCCACCAGCAGGTCTCGGCCCGGGACCAGGGCGACTTCACCGTCCACACGGTGCGGTCGGTCGCCCGGCACCTGACCCGGTCGGACCTGGAGTCGATGCGGGCCCGGATCGGGCTGCCGTGGCCGGCCCGCGTGACCAGCGGGGTCGGCGATCAGCTGGGGCTGGCCCGGTGGCGGGCCACCATGCAGTCCGACGGCGACCAGATGTGGTGCCGGCTCGAAGCGCAGAACGTCCTGGTCACCGAGCTGTGGCTGCGGAATCCTCAGGAGCGGCCGGAATGAGGTACCCGAAGCCCGTCCGGGTCACGATCACGCCGTCGCCGAGCTTGCGGCGCAGCCGGGACACGTGCTCGGCCAGCGTCCGGGAGACGCCCCGGTCGGTGCCCCACACGTGCAGCATGATCTCCTCCTTCGAGACCGCCCGGCCGCGGTTCACCGCCAGGAACTCCAGGACGGCGTACTCCATGGGGGCCAGCCGCACCTCCGCTCCCTCCCTGAACACCTGCCGGGCGGTGAAGTCGACCCGTACCGGCGGGATGTCGAGGAGGTCGCCGCGGGTCTCGCCGGCGTGCCGGGCGATGGTGCCCGCGCTGCGCCGGAGCAGCGCCTGGATCCGGGCGATGAGCACTTCCGGGTGGAAGGGCTTGACGACGTAGTCGTCCGCGCCCAGCCGCAGCCCGAGCGCCTGCTCGTGCGGCTCGGAGCGGGCGGTCAGCAGGATGATCGGCGTGGTGTTCCCCTGGTCGCGCAGCTGGTCGATCAGGGACAGCCCGTCGATGTCGGGGAGGTTGATGTCCAGCAGTGCGAGGTCGATGTCCCCGCGGCGCAGCGCCAGCCGGGCCAGTTCGCCGTTGGCCACCGACTCGACCTGGTAGTGGCGCTTGCGCAGCAGTCCCGACACGAGCTTGACGAGACGCGCATCATCATCTACCACCAGGATCCGCGCCATGGCGCCATGATAACGGGGGTGCGACAGCCATCCGGAGTGGCAGGAAACAGGTCGAGGTGCCGGCAGGGCGCCGTGTGCTGTACGGCGTGGTCGCGGCCGTCGTCATCCTGAGCGTCTTCGGGATGAGCGGTTCGCCGTACAACCGCGTCGGTCCCGGGCCGGCGATCCAGGTCGGCCGCCCGGAGGGCGGGTCCTGGTCGGTCCTGACGGCCCGCGTGGAGCGCACCAACTGGTTCCAGTGGGGGAAGGCCGAACTCACCGGGGAACGCTTGGTCCGGGACGCGGGGCCTGGGCGCGGCGGCGGCGCCGCTCCGGCGCCGGGCACCGACGCGATGAGCCGAGCCCGTACCAGGCGCCGGCGGCCCTCGGCTGCGTCCCGGCCATCGAGCACGGGGACGGCGGCTGG
>NZ_JBFARL010000118.1:0-25490 GCF_040674655.1 Actinomadura sp. NPDC049753
GATTTGCTATCGGGCGCCCTGGGTCGCGGGGTGTCCTCCCGCCCCCCCCCCCCCGGGGGCGCGGGGCCGCCCCCCCACGGCGGTGACGGGCTTCGGTTACAGCTGCGAGCCGACGAGCTTGACGAGGTCGACGAGGCGGTTGGAGTAGCCCCACTCGTTGTCGTACCAGCCGACGACCTTCACCTGGTCGCCGATGACCTTGGTCAGCCCGGAGTCGAAGATGCAGGACGACGGGTCGGTGACGATGTCGCTGGAGACGATCGGGTCCTCGGTGTAGGTGAGGTAGCCCTTCAGCGCCCCTTCGGCGGCCGTCCTGAACGCCTCGTTGACCTCCTCGACCGTCACGTCGCGGGACAGCTCGACGGTGAGGTCGGTGGCCGAGCCGGTCGGCACCGGGACGCGCAGGGCGTAGCCGTCCAGCTTGCCCTTCAGCTCCGGCAGCACCAGGCCGATCGCCTTGGCGGCACCGGTGGAGGTGGGGACCACGTTCAGCGCGGCGGCACGGGCGCGGCGCAGGTCCTTGTGCGGGGCGTCCTGCAGGTTCTGGTCCTGCGTGTAGGCGTGGACCGTCGTCATCAGGCCCTTCTCGATGACGAAGTTGTCGTGCAGCACCTTGGCCAGCGGGGCCAGGCAGTTGGTGGTGCAGGACGCGTTGGAGATCACCGTGTGGTTCGCCGGGTCGTACTTGTCCTCGTTGACGCCGAGGACGACGGTGAGGTCCTCGTTCTTCGCCGGCGCGGAGATGATGACCTTCTTGGCGCCGTTGTCGGCGTGCACCCGGGCCTTGTTCGCGTCGGTGAAGAAACCGGTCGACTCGACGACGATGTCGGCGCCGACATCGCTCCACTTGAGGTTCGCGGGGTCGCGCTCCTCGAAGGCCCTGATGGCCTTGCCGCCGACGACGATCTCGTTCTCGGTGGCGCGCACGTCCTCGGGGAAGCGGCCGAGGATGCTGTCGTACTTGAGCAACTGGGCGAGCGTGGCGTTGTCGGTCAGGTCGTTGACCGCCACGACCTCGATGTCGGCCCCGGACGCCTTCACCGCGCGGTAGAAGTTGCGGCCGATCCGGCCGAACCCGTTGATGCCTACTCGGATGGTCACGGAACCGCTCTCCTCGTACGTCGTATCGCCCGGTGCCAGCCGGGCTCACCTACGGTCGATCCGGGGTCATCCCCCACCTCAGACCCTATCCAATGACCCACGAGTAGCCCGACACCGGTTTCGTGGGATCCACGGGTGAGCCCGTCTCCCCCGGTAGGGGGACATCCCTCCTTTCACGACATAGCACGATCATCACTACACTCCGGGGCCATGTGGCGCGGGTGGTCTGTTCTGTTGGCGGGGCTGGTGGGGGCCGTGCTGCTCGGCGGACCGGCCGGGGCGGCGCCCGCCTCGGACCGCGCCGGACCGGCGAACCGCGCGGACGCCATCGCCGCCGCGCTCCGCCGCGACCCCGTGTACGTCACCGACCACGCGCCCCGCGCGCTGCCCCCGGACGCCGCCGCGCGGATCAGGGCATCCGTCGCCCGGCTCGGCGTTCCCGTGTACGTGGCGGTGACGCCGGTTACGGGCCTCGGTCCGCAGAACCCGTCTGAGTCCTTCGCGGCGCTGCTGCGCGACCGGCTCGGCAAGGACGGCGTCTACATCGTGGTCCCCCCGTCCGGCGGCGGCGGTGAGATCCGCCAGTTCGGCGACGTCCGCGGCCTCCCGATCGACGACGCCTGGTCGGCCGCGGAATCCGAGACCGCCTACGACGCCGGTGCTCCGGCGATGATCGCGCGCTTCGTGGACATCGCCCTGTCGGGACACGCCAGGGAGCGCCGCGACCATCCGCGCCCGAGACCGGAGTCGAAGGTCCGCAAGGCCCTGGACGCCGACGACGCGGCCGACCGGCGGGCGGCCCGCGTCGAGTGGGGCGTGTTCGCGGGCGGCACCGCGCTGAGCGGCGGCTCGATCCTCGGCCTGCTGGTCGGGCGCCGCGTCCGGTCGGCGAGGAAGGCGGCGGCGCCGAAAAGGCCGCCGCGCAAGAGCACCAGGAAGGCGCGCGGATGAGGCGGCTCTCTGCAATGCTGCGGTTCCCGGCGGTGCTCGCCGCGCTCGTGCTCGCGGTGGTCCCCGGCGCCGCCGCGGCCGACGAGCCACCCCCGCACGCCTACCAGAGGCTCGACCGGGTGGGCGCCGCCCTGGCCAGGGATCCGCTGTTCGTCGACCCGGACGTGGCGCAGGCGCTCGGCGCGCCCGACCGCGCCCGCCTCCGCGCGGCCCTCGCCGCGGCGGCGAAACGGCTCGGCACGCCGGCGTACGTCGTGGTGATCCCGAACCCGAGCCAGTCGGAGTCGCAGGGACGCGACGACGCGTTCCTGTTCATGCTGCACGAACGCTCGCGCCGCGACGGCCTCTACGTGATGGCCGACGGGCACGGGCATCTGGAGTCCGAGGCGTTCAACGTCCCGCGCCGGGGCCTGTCCCCGTGGGACGAACTGGACGAGGAGGACGCGCCGGGCGCCGCGAGGCCCGCCGACTCCGAGCGCCCGTTCGACGGGCTCGCCGACCGGATCGTCCGGCGGCTCGACGGCTACGCGGCGGCGCCCTCGGCGTCCCCCACCATGCCCCGGCTGTACTCCAGCCCGGACCCGTTCGGGCAGGAGAACACGCTGACGCCCGACGAGCCGGAGATCAAGGCGCCCCTGCTGACCGGGCTCCTGCTCGCCGGGCCCGCGGCGGCCGCGGTCCTCTACTGGCTGGGCCTCGGTGTGCTGGCGCTGCGCCGGGGCAGGACATCGCGCTCCCCCGAGCCGCGGCAGGCCAGGGTGTACGCCCGGGCGCGCACGAAGCCGAGCCTGCGCTGGCTGCGCCGGCACGCGGCCAAGGATCTGGAGGCGCTGCGCCGCCTGCTCGCCGAGGCCGGCGGCGAGCGGGGACGCGACTACGCCGTCTCCGCCTACGACGCCGCCCAGATCCTCTACGACGACGCCAAGGACGACGAGAGCAGGGCGATCGACCTCGTCGGCGTGATCGTGCTGGCCCGCCAAGGGCAGATCGCCCTGGTCCAGGACGTCGCGTCACCGCCGGCCCCGTGCCTGGTGAACCCGCTGCACGGCAGGTCGGTCGTGCGCAAGCGCGTCCGGAAGCTGGAGAAGGAGCACGGCGACGCCCTGCCGAGGCAGTGCCCGCTCTGCGTGTCCTGCCGGAACCTCGACAGCAGGCACGCACTCGACGAGCGGCGCCTCCTCCTGATCCCCGGTCCGGACGGCCACCGCCCGCACACCCTCGTTCCGGGCGTATGGCGCGAGACGGCGTGGGGCGCCCACGGCAAGACCTTCCTCCCCCGTGTGATGAGGTACCTCGGTGTTGACTGAACCGTCCCCCGGCGAGCGGCTGGCCGCCGCCCTGCGCCGCTCCCCCGTCTACGTCGACCCGTCCCTGGCGTCCGCGCTCCCAGCGGCGGCCCGCCGCGAGCTCATCGCCAAGCTCCGCAAGGCCCCCGCGCCCGTCTTCGTCGTGCTGGTCCCCATCGTCAAGGGCGGGACGTGGACGGACGACGAGCAGCTCGCGACCGTCGTGCACGACCGCCTCGGCCGCGACGGGATCTTCATCACCTTCGACGACGACTCCCAGGACCTGAGGGCGCGCGAGTGGGGCGGCGACCACCGGGCCGACCGCGCCGCCTGGGCGGTCGCCCTGGACCGCGCCATGGACGACGCGCCGCTCGCCGCCCGGCTGTCGCGCGTCGCCGACCTCATCGTCTCCGGGACCGGCCAGCAGGAGTACGACCGGGTCTCCGCCGAGATCGACAAGCGCTACAAGGCCCGGCACGGCACCGCGCCGGGCGAAGGCGGCGCGGACGGGAACGGGGCGGACGGGGGCGGGCTCGCGCTGCCCCTCGGCGCCGGGGCGGCGGCCGCGGCCGCCGCTGGGGTCGCCGGGTTCCTGCTGTGGCGGCGGCGCCGCATGGCCTCCGTCCGCCGCGAGGGCGAAGGGCTGCTGATGCCCCGCACCGTGTTCGCCACGGCGCACCGCGCCACCGAGGACCAGCTCCGCGAGCAGGCGTCCCGCGAGGTCATCGCGTTCGGGGAGCTGCTGGACGACAGCACCGTCCCGACCTCCGGCGAGCGCGCCCGCGCCCTGGTGGCCCGCGCCCTGGACGCCTACCAGGCCGCGGGGAAGACCCTCGACGCGGCGCGGGGCGTCCCCGACCTGGCCGGCGTCCTGGTCCTTCTCGACCAGGGCCGCGACGCCCTGGCCTCCGCGCAGGCGGTCGCGAAGGGCCGGTCCGAGATCCCGCCCGTCCCGCTGTGCTTCTTCAACCCGCTCCACGGCGACGCGACCAGCGAACTCGACTGGCGGCCCGTCGGCTCCCGCAGGCGGCTGAGCGTCCGGACCTGCCGCGCGTGCGCCCGCGCGGCCCGCGACAAGCGCGCCCCCGAGGTCCTCACCGACCGCCGCGACGGTCGGGAGGTCCCCTACTACGAGGCCGACCCGTCCGGCAGCGTTTGGGCCGAGACCGGCTACGGCCAGCTCCGCGACGACCTCATCGAGCGCGTGCTGCGAGGCGACAACGCCCCCCGCTGACCGCACGCCCCGATTGTTTACCGTCCCTTCACCGGTGGCCGTCCGGCGGCAGAGCGCTTCGCGTGTGTGGTGGGACTGTGGCCCATCGATCCCGGAGAGGCGCCCGCGGCGCGGGCTGCGCCGCGCTCCTGCTGTCGCTGTCGTGCGGCTGCCACGGCGGCGTCCCGTCCGCCGCGCCCGTGACCGCCCGTGCCGCGGCGCGGGCGGTCTGCCTCGGCTACAACGGCCTGGACAGGGTCAACCCGGCGGCGCAGGTCCGCGCGGGCCGGTTCGCCACACCGAAGGTCGCTCCCGTCCGCGTCGCCGACGGGACGGACGTGGACTGGGGCCTGGCCCCGCACGGCGACCGGTCGTGGCAGCTCTGGTTCCACTCCCTCGAATGGCTCGGCGGCCTCATCGGGGAGTACGAGCGGACCGGTGACCGGGCCGCGCTGCGAACGGCCGCGGCCATCGCCCGGGACTGGCTCGCCGACAACGCCCGCCCCGAGCGGTTCCCCGAGCGCCGGCGCGAGGCGATCGACCAGGCCGCCAAGTTCCGCCTCGCCACCCTCGTCTGCCTCCGCAGGCACCTGACCGGACGGTGGCTGGACGAGGCCATCGCGGCCCACGCGCGGTGGCTGGCCCGCCCCGAGCACTACTCGGGACCCTGGAACCACGGGACCGACGAGTCGATGACGCTCATGACGGCGGGCTGCGGCATCGGCCGGCCAGACCTCGCGGAGCTCGGCCACCGGCGCCTGCTCGACGCGGTCCTCGCCCCGCCCGGCGGCGCGCGGCCGGCCATCGACGACGAGGGCGCCGGGAACGAGCAGTCCGCGCACTACGCCGTCTACAACCGGAGCCGTTGGCGGCTCGCCTTCCGGGTGATGCGCGAGTGCGGCCGTCCCGTCCCCGCCGAACTCGTCCGCCGGCACAAGCTGATGGACGAGTTCATCGCCTTCCAGACCACACCCGGTAGAGACCTGCTCCAGATCGGCGAGTCGGAGGCGTCCAGAGCCTCCGACATCGACTCACCCGGGACGGGCCCGCTCAGATACGTCGCGACGCAGGGCGCGGAAGGCGTCCCGCCGAAGGAGAGGGCGCGCGTCTACCGCGCCGGGTACGTGGTGGGCAGGTCCGGCTGGGGCCGGGAGGGCCGCTCCTTCGCCGAGGAGATGTCCTACACGGCGCGCTTCGGACCGGGCCGGTACGCGCACGGGCAGGACGACCACATGGCGCTCACCTTCCATGCGCTCGGCCGTGACATCCTCGTTCCGAGCGGTCACATCGGCTACAGCGACACGACCTGGCGGAAGTGGCTGGCCTCGCCGGAGGCGCACAACACGCTCGTGGTGCGGGGCGTGCCGTTCCGCGAGAACGCGGCGACGGCGCTGGTCGCGCACGAGTTCCGGCACGGCGCCGACACGTTCCGGTTCTCCGACACCGCCTTCGCCGAGACGACCCGCTTCCGCTCGGTGCTCGCGGCCTCCGATCCCGACGCCGTCGCCGTGCTGGACGAGGTGCGCTCCGCCGCCCCCCGCTCCGTTGAGCAGCTCTGGCATCTGCCCGCGGCGTTCACCGCCGTTCCGGCCGGCCCCGACGCCGTCGCCACCGCGGGCCCCGTCCGCGTCTACTTCATCCGGTTACCGCTCCCCGGCACCACAGGCGGACCCGCGACGGTCACCCGGGGCGCCCTCGACCCGCCGCAAGGCTGGATCGCCCCCGCCACCCGCAAGAGACTCCCCGCCCCGGTGGTCTCCTTCACCGCACGAGGCGGAACCCCACCGGCCCGCGTACTGACCCTGATCGCACCCGTCCGCGGTGAAGGACGCCCAAGAATCCAGACCCGCACACTCCCAGACGGAACACTCCACGTAGAGGCGGCCTTCTCCGCTCACAATCTGGCCTTCGAGGCGACCCCCGACGGCACCCTGCGCCGCCTCCCCTGACTCCACGCTCTCGGACGGGCCACGCCCCGACGCTCTTGGAGTCGGCCTGAGCGAGGGCGCGGGTCGGGCGGCCGGAAGGCGCTCTGGCGCCTGGAGGTCGCACGACCCGCCGAGCCGGGCGACCGGAGCGACACGTCACGAACCCGCACGGGCCCAGCACACCAGCACCGTGGCGTGAGGATCGCCCGGCTCGCAACGGGGGGATTGGGGGGTCGCCCCCCTGGGAATTACTGCGCGAGCATGTCGGCGGTGAGGTTGGCCTCGGTGCCGGGGATGCCCTGGTCGCCGGCGCGCTTGTCGGCCATGGCGAGGAGGCGGCGGATGCGGCCGGCGATGGCGTCCTTGGTGAGGGGCGGGTCGGCGAGCTGGCCGAGCTCTTCCAGAGAGGCCTGCTTGTGCTCCAGGCGGAGGCGGCCGGCGTTGACGAGGTGCTCGGGGGCGTCGTCGCCGAGGATCTCCAGGGCGCGGGCGACGCGGGCGCCGGCGGCGACGGCGGCGCGGGCGGAGCGGCGCAGGTTGGCGTCGTCGAAGTTGGCGAGGCGGTTGGCGGTGGCGCGGACCTCGCGGCGCATCCGGCGCTCCTCCCAGGCCAGGACGCTGTCATGGGCGCCGAGCCGGGTGAGCAGGGCGCTGATCGCGTCGCCGTCGCGGACGACGACGCGGTCGACGCCGCGGACCTCGCGGGCCTTGGCGTGGATCTTCAGGCGGCGGGCGGCGCCGACGAGGGCGAGGGCGGCCTCGGGGCCGGGGCAGGTCACCTCCAGCGACATGGAGCGGCCGGGTTCGGTGAGGGAGCCGTGCGCGAGGAACGCGCCGCGCCAGGCCGACTCGGCGTCGCAGGCGGCGCCGGCGACCACGTGCCGGGGCAGTCCGCGGACGGGCCGGCCGTTGTTGTCGATGAGGCCGGTCTGCCGGGCGAGCGACTCGCCGTCCCGGAAGACGCGCACGACGTAGCGGTTGCCCTTGCGCAGGCCGCTCGGCGCGAGCACGACGACCTCGGAGGTGTGCCCGAACACCTCCGAGATGTCCTTGATCAGCCGCCTCGCCGCCACACCGGTGTCGATCTCGGCCTCGATCACGATGCGGCCGCTGACCAGGTGCAGGCCGCCCGCGAACCGCAGCAGCGTCGAGACCTCGGCCTTGCGGCAGCACGGCTTCAGCACCGTGAGCCTGCTCAGCTCGTCCTTGACCACACCGGTCATCGCCATCTGATGAACCCTCCCCCTATCGGACTTCCAGCAGTCTGGCCGATCCCGGCCGCGCCGGTCGTCACTCGGTGAATATCTGTACGAAGGCTTGGGCCAGACGGGCGGGTTCATGACGCGGTGATCCGTCGTCGGCGGCGACGTCGGCCAGCACGAGACGTCCGCCGAGGTCCTTGACGGCCTTGTCGAGGGCGTCAGGGTCGTCCACGACCCCGCGGTCGGCGATGACGACGTCCACGCGCAGGTCGGGCGCGTGCGCCTGCAGCACCTCCAGGTGGGTCTGCGGCGAGAAGTCGTCGGTCTCGCCGGGCTGCTGCGCGAGGTTCAGCGCGACGACGCGGCGGGCGCGGGAGGTGGTGAGGGCGCGGGCCAGCGCGGGCACCTTCAGGTGCGGCAGGACGCTGGTGAACCACGAGCCGGGGCCGAACACGATCCAGTCGGCGTCGTCGACGGCGGCGAGGGTCTCGGGGCAGGCGGGCGGATCGGCCGGCACCAGAGACACGCCGAGCACGCTGCCGGGCGTCCTGGCGCACGCGACCTGGCCCTTGACATGGGTGATCTCGTCGGGCCTGGCGGGGTCGGCGCCGCGCACCTCGGCGACGATGTCCATCGGGACGGCCGCCATCGGCAGCACGCGGCCGTGCGCGCCGAGCAGCCGGCCGACCCAGTCGAGCCCGGCGACGGTGGAGCCCGGCGAGGCGCCGTCGCCGCCGAGCAGCTCCCACAGCGCGACGATGAGCAGGTTGCCGACGGCGTGGCCCTGCAGGTCGCCCTCGTTGCGGAAGCGGTGCTGGACGACGTCCCGCCAGGTCTGGCCCCACTCGTCGTCGCCGCAGAGGGCGGCGAGCGCCATCCGCAGGTCGCCGGGCGGCAGCACGCCGAGCTCGCGGCGCAGCCGGCCGCTGGAACCGCCGTCGTCGGCGACGGTGACGATCGCGGTCAGCCGGTCGGTGACGCGGCGCAGCGCCGACAGCGACGCGTAGAGGCCGTGGCCCCCGCCGAGCGCGACGACCTTCGGGCCGAGGGGCTTCACCGTGCCGTTTCTCTCCTCGTCCGGGACTCCCGCCGGGTCCCGGCGCGGTCCGTCATTCGCGGCCGAGGTCACGATGGGCGACCTGCACCTCGATGCCCTCGTCCCGCAGCCGGGCGGCGATCTGTTCCGCCATGGCAACACTACGGTGTTTTCCACCGGTGCATCCCACGGCAAGCGTCACGTAGTGCTTGCCCTCGCGTTCGTACCCGTCGGCGAGGAGCCGCAGCACCTCAGCGTAGGCGTCCAGGAACTCCTTGGCGCCGCGCTGCCCGAGGACGTAGTCGCGGACGGCGGCGTCGCGGCCCGTCTTCGGCCGCAGCTCCGGCACCCAGTGCGGGTTCGGCAGGAACCGGCAGTCGACGACGAGGTCGGCGTCGACCGGCAGGCCGTACTTGTAGCCGAACGACACGACGGTGGCGCGCAGGCTGGACTCGCCGCTGTCCGTGCCGAAGAAGCCGATGATCTTGTTGCGCAGCTCGTGCACGTTGAGGCCGCTGGTGTCGATCACCAGGTCGGCCTCGGCGCGGACCTCGCGGACCAGGTCGCGCTCGCGGGCGATGCCGTCCACCAGGCGGCCGTCGCCCTGCAGCGGGTGGGGGCGGCGGACGCTCTCGAACCGGCGCACGAGGTCGGCGTCGCCCGCCTCCAGGAACACCACGCGCGGGTGGACGCCACGGGCCTCCAGCTCGGCGATCGAGGAGTGCAGGTCGTCGGTGAACGCGCGGCTGCGGACGTCCACGACGACGGCGATGCGCGGCACCGCGTCCTTCACCCGGCCGCCGAGGTCGGCCATCGTGGCCAGCAGCCCGGGCGGCAGGTTGTCGACCACGAACCAGTCGAGGTCCTCGAGCGACTTGGCCGCGGTGCTGCGGCCCGCCCCGGACATGCCGGTGACGATCACGATGTCCGGGATCTTGGTCTCGCTGGTCATCCGCTTCTCCCCCTGTGCTCCCCGTCGTCCCCGCCGGGTCCCTCGCCCCCGCCGCCCGGCGGCGCGGCGCCGCCGTGCAGCGCCGCCACGATGCTCTCGGCGCTGCGCATGCCGATTCCCGGGACCTCGGCGACCTGCGCGGGCGTCGCGTCCTTCAGCCGCTTCAGCGACCCGAAGTGCTTCAGCAGCGCCGCGCGGCGCGCCGGACCCAGACCAGGAACGTTATCGAGTTCGCTGACCGTCATGGACTTGGACCGCCGCTGCCGGTGGAAGGTGATGGCGAACCGGTGCGCCTCGTCGCGGACCCGCTGGACGAGGAACATGCCCTCGCTGTTGCGCGGCAGGATCACCGGGTCGCCCTCGCCGGGGAGCCAGAGCTCCTCCAGCCGCTTGGCGATCCCGCACACCGCGATGTCGTCGACGCCGAGCTCGTCGAGGGCGCGCTGCGCGGCCGCGACCTGTGGAGGGCCGCCGTCGACGAGGACCAGGTTGGGCGGGTAGGCGAACTTGCGCGGCCGCCCGGTCTCCGGGTCGATCGGCTGGTGCGCGCCCTCCTCCGGGTCTCCGAGGGAGTCGAGCTCGCCGGTCTTCTCGCTCTCGGCCAGGTAGCGCCTGAACCGGCGCGTGATGACCTCGTGGATCGAGCGGACGTCGTCCTGCCCCTGCACGGCCTTGATCGTGAACCGGCGGTACTCGCTCTTGCGGGCCAGGCCGTCCTCGAACACGACCATGGACGCGACCACGTCGGTGCCCTGCAGGTTGGACACGTCGTAGCACTCGATCCGCAGGGGCGCGTCGTCGAGCTCCAGGGCCTCCTGGAGCTCCTGCAGCGCGCGGCTGCGGGTGGTGAGGTCGGAGGCGCGGCGCGTCTTGTGCTGCTTGAGCGCCTCGTGGGCGTTGCGCGCCACCGTCTCCAGCAGGGTCCGCTTGTCGCCGCGCTGCGGGACGCGCAGCCGGACGGGCCCGCCGCGCTGCTCCGACAGCAGCTCGGCCATGGCCTCCTCCTCGGGCGGCAGGGCCGGGACGAAGACCTCGCGGGGCACCGACTCGCTCTCGCCGTAGATCTGGATGAGGAAGTGCTCGACCAGGTCGGCGGTGGTGACGTCCTCGACCTTGTCGACGACCCAGCCGCGCTGCCCGCGGATGCGGCCGCCGCGCACGTAGAACACCTGGACGGCCGCCTCCAGCTCGTCCTCGGCGAAGGCGACCATGTCGCAGTCGGTGCGGTCGGGCAGCACGACCGCCTGCTTCTCCAGGGCGCGCTCCAGGGCGCGGATGTCGTCGCGGAGCCGGGCGGCGCGCTCGTACTCCTGGGACGAGGCGGCCTCGCGCATGTCGCGTTCGAGGCGCTTGATGAACCGGGTGGTGTTGCCCGCCATGAAGTCGCAGAAGTCCTCGGCGAGCAGCCGGTGCTCCTCCGGCGAGACGCGGCCGACGCACGGCGCCGAGCACTTGCCGATGTAGCCGAGCAGGCAGGGGCGGTCGAGCTGGTGCTGCCGCTTGAACACGCCGGCGCTGCACGTGCGGACGGGGAAGACGCGCAGCAGCTGGTCGACCGTCTCCCGGATCGCCCACGCGTGGGAGTACGGCCCGAAGTAGCGCACGCCCTTGCGTTTGGCGCCCCGCATCACCATCACCCTCGGGAAGTCCTCGTTCAGGGTGACGGCGAGATAGGGATAGGACTTGTCGTCGCGGTAGCGGACGTTGAACCTGGGGTCGAACTCCTTGATCCAGGAGTACTCCAGCTGGAGGGCCTCGACCTCGGTGCCGACGACCGTCCAGTCGACGCGCGCGGCGGTCTGCACCATCGTCTGGGTGCGGGGGTGCAGGGCGGAGAAGTCGGCGAAGTAGGAGTTCAGCCGCGAGCGCAGGTTCTTGGCCTTGCCCACGTAGATGACCCGGCCGTGCTCGTCGCGGAACCGGTACACCCCCGGGGATTCCGGGATGGAGCCGGGTGCGGGTCGGTAGGTCGCCGGATCTGCCACGCTCGAAAGCCTAATGGGCGGCACCGACACGCCGTGCCCCCGCGCGGCCGGCACCCCTCGCCGATCCGGAGAGTGACGTAGATCTCTCCCTTCCGCCCGGATGTTCGCAAACCATGCGGAAAGGGAGGGTCAAACGGATTCCACGGATCCGGAAGGGGGTCGTTGCGCACGTGTCCGCGCTCTGGGCTTGGATCATCCTGGCCGCCGTCGTCGGCACGTCGGTGATCGTCGTGGAGGCGGGCCGCCGACTCGTCGCGGGCCGGCTGTCGCACCGCTGGCCCGGCGCCGGCCGGGTCGCCCGGCGCTGCACCGCGCCCGCCTTCGCGTTCGCGGTGGTGGTGAGCTCCAGCACCGCGATGCCGTACCAGTTCATCGGCGGGCACGCCGAGGACGTGGTCCGGCACGCGATGCGGATCGCGGCGATCGGCGCCTCCACGTGGCTGGTGCTGCGAATCGGGTACGCGCTGAGCGACCCGCCGCTGGCGCGGCTGATGCGGATCGAGGGCGAGCGCAACCGGCGGGCCCGGCGGGCCCGCACCCAGATGCTGCTGCTGCGCCGCATCGCCGCCGTCATCATCGTGGTGCTCGCCGTCGGCGCGGCCCTGTTCACCTTCCCCGCCGTGCGGGCGGTCGGGGCGGGGGTGCTGGCCTCGGCGGGCGTCGCCGGCCTGGTGGTCGGCATCGCGGCGCGGCCCACCCTCGGCAACCTGCTGGCCGGGCTGCAGCTGGCGTTCAGCGACGCGCTGCGCCTGGACGACGTCGTCGTCACGCAGGGCATCTGGGGCCGGGTCGAGGAGCTGACGCTGTCCTACGTCGTCCTGCAGCTCTGGGACGACCGGCGCATGATCTTCCCGGTGTCGCACTTCACCGAGCAGCCGTTCGAGAACTGGACGCGGCACTCCAGCCGCCTGCTCGGCTCGGTCGAGCTCCACGTGGACTGGACGGTCCCGGTCGAGGACCTGCGCGCCGAGCTGTACTCGGCGCTGAAGGAGAACCCGCTGTGGGACCGGCGGGAGTGGATGCTGCAGGTGGTGGACGTGCTGCCGAGCGGCCTCGTCACGGTGCGCGCGCTGATGAGCGCCGCCGACTCGGCGAGCACCTGGGACCTGCGCTGCGACGTGCGCGAGCACCTGGTCTCCTACATCCGCGACCGCCACCCGGAGGCCCTCCCCCGCCTCCGCGTCGGCCCCGAACCGGTCGTGGACGGCGCCGAGGCGGGCGTGGACGGCGCCGAGGCGGGGGCCGGCGACCCGCCCCCGGCCACCGAGGACGAGGTGGCGGAGGGGCGGCACGCGGACGGCGCCCGGGCCGTCCCCCGCGAGGACGGCCCGGCGCGCGCGAAGTCGCTCAGGCGAGCATGATCTTTCCGCCCTGGACGGTGACCTTCTTCGCCGCCAGGGGCTCGTCGGCGGGCGGGCTCGCCACCGACCCATCCGTGATCTTGAACTTGCTGCCGTGGCAGGGGCAGTTGATCGTGCCCCCGGACACCGATCCGACGCTGCATCCCCGGTGGGTGCAGGTCGCGGAGAACGCCGTGAACTCGCCCTGGCGGGGCTGGCAGACGACGACCTTGGCGTCCTCGAACACCTTGCCGCCACCGACGGGGATCTCGCCCACCGAGGCCAGCGCCGCGCCGGCCCCGCCACCGTCACCCCCGGAGCCGGCTCCGCCCCCGTCGTCGCCCGACCCGCCGCACGCCGCCGCCAGCCCGGCCACGCCCGCGAGTCCGGCGCCGATGAGCAGCCCCCTGCGGGTGCCGCCCGCGGAGCCGTCCCCCGGCGTGAGCTCCGTTCCGTCCGCCTGCGCCTCGGACCTGTGTGGCATCCTCGCCCCTCCGATGACCTCTGTCGGTTCCTGTCCGTCACCGGAAAGCACGGATGCGCGAGCACGTCGGTTCAACACCGGCCCGACTCGATGATCAGGTGACGACGATGCCGCCGCCCTCGGCCCGCACGGGGTACTCCCTGAGCGGCTCCTTCGCCGGACCGCGCTGCACCGAGCCGTCGGCGATCCTGAACTCGCTGCCGTGGCAGTAGCACTTGATCAACCCGTTCGAGACCCCGCCGACCGTGCAGCCCTGGTGGGTGCACACCGCCGTGAACGCCTTGTAGGCGCCCTGGCTCGGCTGGGTCACCACGACCTTCTCGTCGCCGTAGACCTTGCCGCCGCCGACCGGGATGTCGGCGGCCTTCGCGATCTGCTTGCCCTTGAGGTCCTCGACGGGCTTGGTCCCGCCTCCGGACGCGCACCCCGCGAGGGCCGCGGCGCCGAGCGCCCCCGTCCCGCACAGCACCGCACGCCGGCCGACTCCCCCGCTCCCGGCGGCCTCGGCGGCCCCGGGCGTCACTTCGTCTTCCATGGCTCCATCCTGGTGGACGGCCTCACCCGTCCCGCACCGACCCGCTCCGGGGACTCAGACGAGGAGCTTCTTGAGGAACTGGCCGGTGTGGCTGGCCTCGACCTCGGCGACCTCCTCGGGGGTGCCGGTCGCGACGACCGTGCCGCCGCGCGAGCCGCCCTCGGGGCCCATGTCGATGATCCAGTCGGCGGTCTTGATGACGTCGAGGTTGTGCTCGATGACCAGGACCGTGTTGCCCTTGTCGACCAGGCCGTTCAGCACGCCGAGGAGCTTGCGGATGTCCTCGAAGTGCAGGCCGGTGGTCGGCTCGTCCAGCACGTAGATGGTGCGGCCGGTGGAGCGCTTCTGCAGCTCGGACGCCAGCTTGACGCGCTGCGCCTCGCCGCCCGACAGGGTCGGGGCGGGCTGGCCGAGCCGGACGTAGCCGAGGCCGACGTCGTTCAGCGTCTTCAGGTGCCGGTGGATCGCCGTGATCGGCTCGAAGAACTCCGTGGCCTGCTCGATCGGCATGTCGAGCACCTCGGAGATCGTCTTGCCCTTGTAGTGGACCTCCAGGGTCTCCCGGTTGTAGCGGGCGCCGTGGCAGACCTCGCACGGGACGTAGACGTCCGGCAGGAAGTTCATCTCGATCTTGATGGTGCCGTCGCCGGAGCAGTTCTCGCAGCGGCCGCCCTTGACGTTGAAGGAGAACCGGCCGGGCTGGTAGCCGCGCACCTTCGCCTCGGTGGTCTGCGCGAACAGCTTGCGGATGTGGTCGAACACGCCGGTGTAGGTCGCCGGGTTGGACCGCGGGGTGCGGCCGATCGGCGACTGGTCGACGTGCACGACCTTGTCGAGCTGGTCGACGCCGTTGACGCGCTTGTGCTTGCCGGGGACGGTCTTCGCCCCGTTCAGCTTCTTCGCCAGCGAGTTGTAGAGGATGTCGTTGACCAGGGTCGACTTGCCGGACCCCGACACACCGGTCACCGCGGTGAGGACGCCGAGCGGGAACGCGACGTCGACGTCGCGCAGGTTGTTCTGCTGCGCGCCCTTGACGGTGACCTCGCGCCCCCTGGTGCGGGGCCGCCGGATCTGCGGGACGGCGATCTCGCGGCGGCCGTCCAGGTAGGCGCCGGTGAGGGACCGCTCGGACTTCTTCAGGTCCTCGACCGTGCCGGAGACGACGATCTCTCCGCCGTGCTCGCCCGCGCGCGGGCCGATGTCGACGATCCAGTCGGCGGCGGCGATGGTGTCCTCGTCGTGCTCGACGACGATCAGGGTGTTGCCCATGTCGCGCAGCCGGAGCAGCGTCTCCAGCAGCCGGTGGTTGTCGCGCTGGTGCAGGCCGATGGACGGCTCGTCCAGCACGTACAGGACGCCGACCAGGCCGGAGCCGATCTGCGTCGCCAGCCGGATGCGCTGGGCCTCCCCGCCGGCGAGCGTGGCGGACGCCCGGTCGAGGGTCAGGTAGTCGAGGCCGACGTCCAGCAGGAAGCCGAGCCGGGCGTTGATCTCCTTGAGGACGCGCTCGGCGATGTGCGTCTCGCGCTCGTTCAGTTCGAGCGCGAGCAGGAACTTCGCGGCCTCGCCGATCGGCATCGCGGCGACCTCGGCGATCGACATCCCGCCCATGGTGACGGCCAGCACGACCGGCTTCAGCCGGGCGCCCTCGCACGTCGGGCACGGGATCTCCCGCATGTAGCCCTCGAAGCGCTCCCGGCTGGAGTCGCTCTCGGACTCGGCGTGGCGCCGCTGGATGTAGGGGACGACGCCCTCGTAGGCCGTGTAGTACGACCTCGTGCGGCCGTAGCGGTTCTTGTAGCGGACGTGGACCTGCGTCTCGTGCCCGTTGAGGATCGCCTTGCGCGCCTTGGCGGGCAGCTTGTCCCACGGGGTGTTCAGGTCGAAGCCCATCGCGTCGCCGAGCGCCGACAGCAGCCGCAGGAAGTAGTCGCTGACGTGCCCGCCCGACCACGGCTGGATCGCGCCCTCGCCGAGCGAGAGCTCCCCGTCGGGGACGACGAGCTCGGCGTCGACCTCCATGCGCGTCCCGAGGCCGGTGCAGTCGGGGCAGGCGCCGTACGGCGAGTTGAACGAGAACGAGCGCGGCTCCAGCTCCTCGAACGACAGGTCGTCGTAGGGGCAGTAGAGGTGCTCGGAGTACATCCGGGTGCGGTGCTCGTCGTCCTCGGGCAGGTCGACGAAGTCGAGGACGATCGTGCCACCCGCCAGGCCGAGGGCCGTCTCGACCGAGTCGGCGAGCCGCTGCCGGGCGGAGTCCTTCACCGAGAGCCGGTCGACCACGACGGAGATGTCGTGCTTCTCCTGCTTCTTCAGCCGGGGCGGCTCGTCCAGGCGGACCATCTGCCCGTCGACCAGCGCCCGCGAGTAGCCCTTGGACTGCAGCTCGCGGAACAGCTCCAGGTACTCGCCCTTGCGGCCGCGGATCACCGGGGCCAGCACCTGGAACCGGGCGCCCTGCTCCAGTTCCAGCACCCGGTCGACGATCTGCTGCGGCGCCTGCCGGCTGATCGGCCGGCCGCACTCGGGGCAGTGCGGGTGCCCGATCCGGGCGTAGAGCAGCCGCAGGTAGTCGTACACCTCGGTGATCGTCCCGACCGTGGACCGGGGGTTCTTGCTGGTCGACTTCTGGTCGATCGAGACCGCCGGGGAGAGCCCCTCGATGAAGTCGACGTCGGGCTTGTCCATCTGCCCGAGGAACTGCCGGGCGTAGGCCGACAGCGACTCGACGTACCGGCGCTGCCCCTCGGCGAAGATCGTGTCGAAGGCCAGGCTGGACTTCCCGGAACCCGACAGACCGGTGAACACGATCATGGAGTCCCGCGGGAGGTCGAGCGAGACGTCCTTCAGGTTGTGCTCGCGTGCTCCACGCACGATGAGTCGGTCATGCACGTTCTTCCGGTTCCTCTTCTGGGCGCGGCGATCTGCGTATACGGCTCGGTACCAAGGCTAGCCACGGGGCGCGACAGCATCCCCCGGCTTCTCAACAGCGGCGCTCGCCGCTGCATTTCATGACGCTACCCGGCCGGTCCGAGCGGTCGGGACGGCACCATCGCACCGTACACGTGTTCGAACGCCGCCCGCCACCGGAACGCCACCGCCACCGGAACGCCGCCAGGGCGGCGCCCCTTCCGACCACCCGGAACGCGCTCCGCTCGCGGTGGCGGCGGCCCGCGGTCACTCGTCGTCGAGGGCGTGGGAGAGGTAGCGCTCGGCGGAGCGGCGGACGGCCTCCTTCCCGCCGCTGTAGACGATCTTCTTCCACCAGGCGCCGTAGACGCGGTCGAAGTCGTAGGGCTCCAGGAGGCGCAGGGCGCGGCGGACCGTGCGGGGGCGCTCGGGGATGTAGTTCGGGTAGGAGTACATGAAGCTCACCCAGTCGCGGTCGTTGACGACCTGCACGATGTCGCCCGAGAAGAGGGCGCGGGCGTCGCGCCAGTGCAGGACCTGGCCGCCCGCGAAGTGGACGCCCGCGTTGATCAGCGTCAGGCCGTCGGCCAGCTCGAGGGTGTCGCCCGACCAGAAGGCGACCGCGTCGTCCGGGCGGGCCACCCAGCGGCGGTCGGCCTCGTGGATGTACACGGGGGCGTCGAACGTCCGCGCCCACTCGATCATGGTGCCGTAGTAGTGCGGATGGCTGATCGCGATCGCGGAGACGCCGCCGAGGTCGTTCACCCGGCGGACCAGCTCGTCGTCGATGTGAGTGACCATGTCCCACAGGACGTTGCCGGACGGGGCGCGCAGGAGGAGGGCGCGCTGGCCGATGGCGATGGACGGCTCCGCGCCGATCCCGACGACGCCCGGGCCCTCCTCGGCGACGCGGCCGCGGTGGCCGGCGCGCAGTTCCTCCAGGGTCGTCCACCGCTGGCCCTCCCAGCCGACGTACTGCCGCTCGTCCTCGCAGATCGGGCAGTCGGGGCGGGGCCCGGCGTACTGGACGCCGCAGGTGACGCAGATCGGAAACTCCATGATCACCATTGTCTGGCGCGGGCCGGGCCCGTGCGACAGGATGGAGCGTCCTTTTCGCCGAGGAGGGGTCATGGACTGGCGCGACGTGATCGACGAGCTGGACGCGGGCGTGGAGCGGATCGCCGCCACGCTGGAGGGGCTGCCCCCCGACGACCTGCGGGGCGCGTCGGGGCTGCCGGGGTGGAGTCGCGGGCACGTGGCGACGCACATCGCACGCAACGCCGACTCCCTGTGGAACCTGCTCGAGGGGGCGCGCACGGGGACGGAGATCCCGCAGTACCCGAGCCTGGAGCGGCGCGACGCCGACATCGCCGCGGGCGCCGGCCGCTCCCGCGACGAGCTGGTCGCCGACGTCCGGGCGACGCAGGCGCGGTTCTCCGAGCAGGCCCGGTCGCTGCCCGCGAGCGCGGCGGAGGCTCCGGTGCGGGCGATGGCGGGCTGGCCCCATCCTGCCTGGTACACGGTGTTCCGCCGCTGGAACGAGGTGGAGGCCCACCACGCCGACCTGGCCGCCGGGTACGGTCCGGCCGACTGGCCGGAGCCCTACGTCCGGTGGTCCGCGGCGGCCACGCTGGCGGACCTGGCGGCGCTGCCGGGCCGGCTCCTCGGGGAGCCGGCCGGGCTGCGGATCACCGCGACCGACTCCGGCGAGACCGCCGATCTCGGCTGGGCGCCGGGCGGCCCGGAGGCGTCCGGCTCCGGGCGGGCGCTGCTGGGCTGGCTGAGCGGACGGTCGGACGGCGCGGGCGTGCACCTCCGCCCGGACGGTCCCCTGCCCGTGCCGCCGCCCTGGCCGTATCCTCGCCCAGCGTGCCGAGCGTCCCGCCGGTCGCGGGCTCGGTCACCTCGAACACGCCGCCGTCCCCGGCCGCCGCCCAGCCGCCGTCGAAGATCTTCCCGGTCCACACACCGGGGTCGAGCAACGTCATCGTTCCTCCTCGCCAAGGGGGGTGCCCGCACAGAAACTCCCACCCTCGCCAGGCACGGCGCACGCCGGAACATCATCGTTCCGCTCAGTGGAAACCGCCGGGCGGAAAACCCGTTGCGGCGCCTCCCCGCGCAGGGCAGTCTGATCGCACGGCACCCGCACGGGCCCTGCGAGGGCGGGCCCCGGCGATGGAAGGGAGGGACGGGAGATGACCCGATGTCGCCGCGCACGCACCGCACCCCGGCCCCGACCCGCCGGCCGGACGCCCCGCTGACCCCCGGCGTCCCGTCCGCTCCCCGCGAGGGGGCGGCTCCGTTCCTCTCACCGGCCTGCGAGGGCCGGCTCCCGTGACGCCGTGGCCGAGCGGTTCAGGCGGCGGTCCGCAAAACCGTCTCACGTGGGTTCGAATCCCACCGGCGTCTCCCGTCCCGCCCCCGCTGTCACCCTGGGGGCGGGACCCCGACTCCCCGTAGCTCAGCGGACAGAGCGCCGGCCTCCGAAGCCGGAAGCCGCAGGTTCGATTCCTGCCGGGGAGACGCCGCAGCACCCGACGTGCGCCGGGCGCCCGCGCACAGGTCAGCGGCCCCCGAGCGCCTCCGCCCCGCGCGCCGGGCCCGGCGCGGGCGGCCACACGAACACGTGGGCGTACCAGGCGCCCGCGTCGCCGCGCACGGGCCGCCTGCCGTAGGTGACGGCGATCGCGGCGACGTTCCGGCCGCGCTCGGCCTCCCCGCCGGGCCGCAGGATCTCGCCCAGCAGCAGCCGGACCGGCTCGTGCAGCTCCAGCCGCAGCACCAGCGACCCGCCCCGGAGCGCCCCCGCCCGCGCCACCGCGTCCTGGATCAGCGGCGCCAGCCGGTCGGTCAGGTTCGCCGCCGCCGGGCCGAGCCCCCACACGTGCAGGGCGCCCTGCACGATCCCGCGGACGCTGGCCGCCGCGGCGCGCCCGCTCGGCAGCGGCCACCGGCCGCTGTGCAGGGCCGGTCGCGGAGTGTCGTGGGTGGGAATGACGGTCATGTGCCTCTCCGATCACGAACGAGCTGCGGGCCTTGAGGCCCCCGGGCCGGCCGCGCCGGCCCGAACGCAATCGTCACCTCGCCGGGTTCGTGCCCCGCCCGGCCCCCGCTCATGCGCCCCTCCCGCCGATCCCCGCCCCCGTGTGACCGGCCCGGGCGCCCGGCCCGGGCGCCCGGGGGCGTGGCCGGTCAGGAACGGGCGGGCAGGGCGCCGGCGATGCAGTCCAGGACGCGCTCCAGCCCGTACCGGAACTGGTCGTCGCCGGACATGTGGGGCAGGCGCGCGTCCTTCACGATCCGCTCGAACATCGGATACCTGCCGGTGTCGAGCAGCTCGCGGACGTAGGGGGCGCTCTGCATCATCCAGCGCTCGGGCGTCATCCCGCTCTGGCGCATCTCGCGCATCCACTCGATCTCGCCGCGCACCGTGCGCTCGACGTAGCCGTTCAGCATGTCCAGCAGGATGAGGATGTCGTCGATCGGGATCCCGACGTCCAGGGCGCCGAAGGCGAACTCCAGCAGCCGCAGCCGGTTGGGGCCGAACGTGGCGCGCGGCCGGTGCAGGCCCACCAGCCAGGCGTGCCCGCTCCACACCGCGCGGGTGTTCTCGGCGATCAGCGTCAGGTCGGCGCGCCAGTCCCCGCTCGGCCGCTCGGGGATGTCCATCTCCAGCAGGACATGGTCGACCATCAGGTCGACCAGGTCGTCGCGGGAGGGCACGTAGCGGTACAGCGACATCGCGCCGGTGCCGAGGTCGGCGGCGATGCGGCGCATCGAGGCCGCCTCCAGCCCCTCGGCGTCGGCGATGCGGATCGCCGCCTCGGTGATCTGGGCGCGGCTGTAGGCGGGGCGCGGCCCCCGGCCCTGCCGCTCGGGGACCGACCAGATGCTGACGTGCTGCTCGCCGCCTGTCAACGGACCTCCTCGTGACTCTCCCGAGCATCCTAGTTGCGTACGTCGTACTCAGTTGTCTACCGTAGCTGCGTACAACGTACCCAGAGGAGGGGTTGTGACCGACGAACCGATCGTGCTCGCCGAGGGGCTGCGCAAGCGCTTCGGCGACACCCAGGCCCTGGACGGCCTCGACCTGGCCGTCCCCGCCGGCACGGTCTGCGGGGTCCTCGGCCCCAACGGCGCGGGCAAGACCACCGCCGTGCGGATCCTGGCCACGCTCGCCGACGCCGACGCCGGGCACGCCCGCATCGCCGGCCACGACGTCGCCCGCGACCCCGACCGGGTCCGCGCCCGCATCGGCCTGGCCGGCCAGTACGCCGCCGTCGACGAGAAGCTCACCGGACGCGGCAACCTGCGCATGTTCGGCCGGCTCTACCACCTGCCCCGCCGCGAGGCCCGCCGCCGCGCGGACGAGTTGCTGGAGCGGTTCGGGCTCGCCGAGGCCGCCGACCGGCAGGTCGCCGGCTACTCCGGCGGGATGCGCCGCCGCCTCGACCTGATCACCAGCCTGATCCTGCGGCCCCAGGTGCTGTTCCTGGACGAGCCCACCACCGGCCTGGACCCCCGCAGCCGCGGCGAGATCTGGGACGCCGTCCGCGGCCTGGTCGCCGACGGCACCACCGTCCTGCTCACCACCCAGTACCTGGACGAGGCCGACCGGCTCGCCGACGACATCGCCGTCGTCGACCACGGCCGCGTCATCGCCACCGGCACACCCGACCGCCTCAAGGCCTCCGTCGGCGACCGCCTCGACGTCGTCCTGGACGACCCCGCCGCCGCCGGCCGCGCCGCCGCGCTCCTGCGCACCCTCACCGGCAGCCACCCCGCCCTGGAAGGCGAACGCCTCTCGGTGCCGCTCACCGCCGGATCGGTGCGCCTGGCCGACGTCGTCCGCGAACTCGACCGCGCCGGCATCACCGTCGGCGACGTCGGGCTGCGCCGCCCCACCCTCGACGAGGTCTTCCTGCGCCTCACCGGCAGCACCCCCGCCACCGACACCCCCAGCACCAGCACCCCTGACACCGGCACCCCTGACACCGGCGCCCCCGCTGGGGCGGTCCGCACCGCCGACCCCGCCGAGCGCCGCGAGGAGACCGTCCGATGACCGTCCTCACCGCCCCCGACTCCCGCGCCGGACGCCTGCGCTGGGCCCTCACCGACGGCCTCACCCTCATCGGCCGCGAACTCGGCCGCATCCGCCAGGAACCCGGCGAGCTCATCGCCGCCCTGATCTTCCCCGCGGTCATGGTCGTGCTGTTCGGGTACGTGTTCGGCAGCGCCATCTCCGTCCCCGGCGGCGGCAACTACCGCGAATACCTGATGCCCGGCCTGTTCGCCATGGTCACCTTCACCTCCACCATGGCCGTCACCATGCGCGTCGCCACCGACGCCTCCCGCGGCGTCATGGACCGGTTCCGCTCCATGCCCATGGCCCGCTCCGCCGTCCCGTTCGGGCAGACCGGCGCCGAGATCCTCAACGGCGTCCTCGGCATGGCCATCATGGCCGCCGCCGGCCTCGTCGTCGGATGGCGCGCCCACAACGGCCCCTGGCAGACCGCCGAGGCGTTCCTGCTGCTGGCACTGATGCGGTACGCACTCAGCTGGGCCGGCTGCTACCTCGGCCTGGTCGTCAAGAACGAGCAGACCGCCGACCAGCTCATCCCCCTGGTCTTCCCGGTCACCATGCTGTCCAACTCCTTCGTCCCCACCGACGGCATGCCGAAGGTCCTGCAGGTCATCGCCGAATGGAACCCCGTCAGCGCCCTCACCGCCGCCTGCCGCGAACTGTTCGGCAACCCCGGCGCGCCCGCCGGCGACCCGGCCTGGCCCCTCGCCCACCCCGTCCCCGCCACGATCGGCTGGGCGCTGCTCCTGCTCGCGGTGTTCGCGCCCCTGTCCGTGCGAACCTACCGCGTCCGCGGCCGCTGACCCCGCCGCGCCCGCCGCCGGACGATCCGTCGTCCGGCGGCGGGCGCGCGTGATCGTTCAGTCCGGGGACGGTCAGGCGCCCGGGTTCGGCGCGGGGGAGGAGGTCTGGGGAGTGGCGGCCCAGGAGGCGAGCAGGCGCAGGCCCTCCTCGGAGGCGGACCCGGGCTCGGCCGTGTAGATGGTGAGGGTGAGGCCGGGCTCGGCGGCCATCTCCAGACCCTCGTAGGCGAGCGTGAGGTCGCCGACGACCTGGTGGTGGAAGCGCTTGGTGCCGCTGCCGTGGTGGCGCACGTCGTGGGCGCCCCAGCGGGTGCGGAACGCGTCGCTGCGGGTGGACAGCTCACCGACGAGGTCGTGCAGGTCCTTGTCGTGCGGGTTGCGGCCGGCCTCGGTGCGCAGGATCGCGACGGTGACGTCGGCGGCCTGGTCCCAGTCGGGGTAGAAGCGGCGCGCGGCGGGGTCCAGGAAGGTGAAGCGGGCCAGGTTCGCCTGGTTGCCGGGAGTGGCGTAGACGTCGGTGTAGAAGGCGCGGGCGAGCTGGTTGGCGGCGAGGATGTCCAGGCGGCCGTTGCGGACGAACGCCGGCCCCGCCGTGACGGCGTCCAGGGCCCACTGCAGGCTGCGGTGCGGCTTCCACTGGCCCTTGGGGCGGCGGCGCGGACGGGTGAGGGCCTCGGTGCCGTCGGCGGCCTGAGCCAGGTTCAGCAGGTGGGCGCGTTCGGCGTCGTCGAGCCGCAGGGCCCGGGCGAGCGCCTCCAGGACGGCCGGGGAGACGCCCGCGAGATTGCCGCGTTCCAGCTTGGCGTAGTACTCGACGCTCATGTCGGCCAGCGCCGCGACCTCGGTGCGGCGCAGCCCCGGCACCCGGCGCCGCGAACCCGGCGGCAACCCGGCCTGCCCAGGAGTGATCTTCGCGCGCCGCGAGGTCAGGAACTCGCGGACCTCTTCACGGTTGTCCACACCTCGACGCTACGCGCTGCCCGCGGCCGCAGGGATGTACTGCTGGTACACCCTTCGACGGTGCCTCGCTACGCGCGCCGAGCCGCGGTTACCTGGAGCCGTGGTGCTCCTGCCGCAGGCGAAGAACATGACGGCAGGGGCCCCGCGCCCGGCCCGAGCGTGGTTCGCCACCTGGCGCGCCGGGCATCCCACAGCACTCGGCGCCGCCCGTGCCTCTGGCGCGGCCGCGCCACTGAAGCAAAGGAACCTCTTCATGCGCGGAGCAGTGATCCACGCCCCCGGCGACATCCGTCTCGAGACCCTGGACGACCCGAAGATCCTCCACCCCACCGACGCGGTCATCCGCACCGCGGTGACCTGCGTCTGCGGCTCGGACCTGTGGCCCTACCGCGGCGCCGAGCCGACCGGCGCGGCCCACCCCATGGGCCACGAGTACGTCGGCTTCGTGGAGGAGGTCGGATCCGAGGTGACCTCGGTGAAGCCGGGCCAGTTCGTCGTCGGGTCCTTCGCGACCTCGGACAACACCTGCGCGAACTGCCGCAACGGCTTCCAGTCGAACTGCCTGAACCGGGAGTTCATGAGCACCTGCCAGGCCGACTACGTCCGCATCCCCAACGCCCAGGGCACCCTCGTGGCCACCGACGGCCTGCCCGACGAGAAGTTCTGGCCGGGGCTGCTGGCCGTCTCCGACGTGATGGGCACCGGCTGGTGGGCCGCCGACGCCGCCGAGGTCAGGCCCGGCTCCACCGCCGTGGTCGTCGGCGACGGCGCGGTCGGCCTGTGCGCGGTGATCGCCGCCCGGGAGATGGGCGCCGAACAGATCATCGCCATGTCCCGGCACGAGCCCCGCCAGAAGCTCGCCCGCGCGTTCGGCGCGACCGACGTCGTCACCGAGCGCGGCGAGGACGGCGTGGCCCAGATCAAGGAGCTGACCGGCGGGATCGGCGCCGACAGCGTGCTGGAATGCGTCGGCACCGCCGAGGCGATGCGCCAGGCCCTGCACTCGGCGCGGCCGGGCGGCAACGTCGGCTTCGTCGGCGTCCCCCACGGCGTCGAGCTCGACGGGCAGGAGCTGTTCTTCTCCCACGTCGGCCTGCGCGGCGGCCCCGCCCCCGTGCGCCGCTACCTGCCCGACCTGATCGACCGCGTCCTGACCGGCCGGATCGACCCGGGCCCCGTCTTCGACCTCACCCTCCCCCTCGACCAGGTCGCCGAGGGCTACCGGGCGATGGACGAGCGCCGCGCCGTCAAGGCCCTCCTGCGGCCCTGACACCCCCCCGCACGGACGCGCCGGCCCATCCCACGACACCCGCAGACAAGGAACGGCCATGCAGATCACGCGAAGCTCCATCGACACCGCCAAAGGCCCCGCGGACTGGTTCACCGGCGACGTCTACATCGACGCCGTCGCCGCCGCGCCCGCCCCGTCCCACGTCACCGCCAACCTGGTCCACTTCATGCCGGGGGCACGCACCCACTGGCACCGCCACCCGCTGGGCCAGACCGTCTTCGTCACCGAAGGGATCGGCCTGTGCCAGCGCCGCGGCGGGCCGGTCGAGGTCATCCGGCCCGGCGACCGCGTGCTGTTCGAGGCCGACGAGGAGCACTGGCACGGCGCCGCACCGAACCGGCTCAAGGAGGCCGCCGAAGGGCTCGGCCTTCTGCTGGAGGAGATGCCCGCGGGCCGGATGGACGTCCTGCCCGGCGGCCTGGGCAACACG
>NZ_JBFARL010000119.1:0-25483 GCF_040674655.1 Actinomadura sp. NPDC049753
CGACGACGGCCGCCCGCACCGGCGCGTCGCCGTGCGCCCGCTCCGCCAGGGCGGCGGCCAGGTCGGCGTGCTCGGCGAGCGACATCGTCCTCGCCCGCACGGCCACGCGGTCCAGCACGGCGGCGAGGTCGGCGTCCGTGCCGGCGGAGAGGGCGAAGACCTCGCAGTCGAGCGGCTTCCGCGCCGCCAGGCGGTCCCGGGCCGCCAACCGCGCCGTGGCGCGGCGGGCGCCCGCGGCCTCCAGGACGACATGGGTGTTGATGCCGCCGAACCCCATCGCGCTGACGCCGGCCCGGAGCGGGGCGTCCGGCCAGGGCTCGGCCTCGCGGACGATGCGCAGCGGCGTGCCGGGGTCGCGCAGGAGCGGGTGGGGCTCGTCGCAGCCGGTGGTCGGCGGGATGACCTGCCGCTGCAGCGCCAGCGCCGCCTTGATCAGCCCGGCGGCGCCGGCGGCCGCCTTCGTGTGCCCGATGTTGGCCTTGACGGATCCGAGCGCCGCCGGTCGCGGCCTCCGCCGTCCGTCGTGGATCTCGGTGAGGGCGTGCAGTTCGGTGCGGTCGCCGACCTCGGTGCCGGTGCCGTGGCCCTCGAACAGCGCCACGGTCTCCGGTCCGAAGCCCGCCCGCGCGTAGGCGCGCTCCAGGGCGAGCCGCTGCCCGGAGACGTCCGGCCGGGTCAGTCCGCCGTTCCCGTCCGAGGACATCCCCCAGCCCCTGATCAGGGCGATCGGCCGCCGCCCGGCGGCGACGGCGTCCCCGGCGCGCATCAGCGCGACCATCGAGCAGCCCTCGCCGGGCAGGAAGCCGGTGGGCCGGGCGTCGTACACCCGCATCGCCGAGCCGGCCAGCGCGCCGAGCCGGGAGAACCCGACCAGCTCGAACGGGTCGAGGCTGAGGTCGACGCCGCCCGCGAGGGCGAAGTCGAGATCGCCGTCGCGCAGGTAGGTGCAGGCCGTGATGACGGCGAGCAGGGACGACGAGCAGGCGCCGTCGACCGTGTAGCCCGCGCCGCGGAAGTCGAAGTGGTTGCACACCCGGCCCGCGATGGCGTTGGCCAGCCCGCCGACGAGGCTCTCGTCGTTGGGTTCGGCGAACGGCTCCTTGTAGGACTCCTCGACCTCCCGGAGCAGGCCGCCCATCTCCTCGGCCTCCCAGCCGCGCGCGGCGAGGGCGGACACCAGGTTCCTGCGGACGTAGGGCCAGCGCAACCGCATCAGCGCGGCGCGGCTGAACTCGCCCGTCAGAGTGTTGCCGAGGATCACGCCGGCGCGCCGGCGGTCCAGCCCGCCTCCCTCGGCGAAGCCGGCGGCGGCCAGCGTGTCGCCGGCGACGTCCAGGGCGAGCCAGTGCGCGAGGTCGGTCACCCGGTACGCCGGTCCGGGCACCCGGTAGCGCGAACGGTCGAAGGACCAGCCGTCGAGCACGGCCGCGTACCGCAGGTCGGTCGCGTCCGGGCCCCCTGCCGGGTCGCCGTAGTCGCCGAGGTCGAGGCGCTCGCGCGGGAGCGGCCGGAAGGCGCGCCGCCGCGCCAGGACCGTCTCCCACAACTGCTCCGGCGTGGAGGCGTCGGGATGGCGGCACCCGAGGCCGACGACGGCGATCGCGTCGCTCGGAACGGTCACTTCGCCTCCTCGCCGGTCGCCAGCACGCCCCCGCGCGCGGGGGCCGGGCGAGGCACGGCCTTGGGCTCGGCCAGGGTCGCGGGCCGCGCGACGGAACGCTGCCGCACGTCCATGACCACCAGGGCGGCGCCGCGCAGCAGGCACACGATGACGAGCGCGAAGAACAGGCCGTACACCACGTGGAAGTGGACCAGGAGCGCGTAGACGAGGGCGGTCGACGCGCCGAAGAGGACCTGGTTGCGCGGCCGCACCGGCGTGGTCCCGGGGTCAGTGATCATGTAGTTGGTGAACAGGACGAACGCCACGCCGCTCATCGCCAGCAGCGCGCTGAGCGTCGCCGTGCCCTCGATGGGGGTCCGGATCAGCGCCTGGAGCGCGAACACGCCGATCCAGCCGAGGATCAGGGGCATCTTCCTGGTGAGCTTGGCGTTCAGCATCGTCCCCGCGGCGAGGATGAGCGCGGGGATGGCCAGGTCGAGCGGTGTGCCGACCCACTCGGTGAACTGGTACGGAGGCGCGATCCCGACCCACGGGAACAGCACGAGGACCACCGCGATGCCGAAGTTGGAGGGGTTCAGCACGTGCCGCGGCCGCCCGCCGATCCGGACCCTGATCAGATACTTCGACGCGACGGCCACGATGACCGCGAAGATCACCGGCCCCAGCCGCGCGTTGGCGTAGAGGAGCATCGCGCAGGCCAGCGCGGTGATGTGGGCGGGCATCAGGAAGTTCACGAGCGCCATCGGCCCGCCCGCGTACTTGACCGGCCGCCGCGTCGCCCAGGCGTCCAGGGTCTCCAGCCCCAGCTCCATCACGTACGCGACGGCCATCGCGGCGAGCGGGGTCGCCCAGGACGGCTCGAACCCGAGGACCGTGTGCCCGAGGATGTTGAAGACTGTGATCGAGATCGCGAACCGGCGCAGTGCGATGATCCGCGGATCCTTGGCGGGCCTGTCCGGGGCGGCGGACGCCGGGTTGGCGGTGGGTTCCACGTTCGCCGAGTTCACGAGGCCATCTCCCTGATCGAACCGTCGGGGCCGAGCAGCATGGTGTGCCAGCCCGGAGTCGCCTGGACCTTGCCGGTGTGCCGGCCGCCGCAGGAGTCGCGCCAGGTGACCGTGACGGGGACCGGCGCCGCGGCCCCCTCCAGCGCGAACAGCAGTTCCGGCGAGGAGACGCCGGCGTGGCCGTTGGCCGGGTAGACCTGGCCCGTCCGCTGGCCCTTGGCTCCGGAGTCCAGGACGACCTTCGCGCCGATCGCCGGCGCTCCGCCGGTGCCGGCCGGTCGCGTCGCGGTGGAACCGGCGGGCCGCGCTCCGCATCCCTGGGGCGAGCGGAGGAGCCTCAGCCCGAGGTAGGGCCGCTGCGCGCTGCGGACGTTGCGGTAGAGGTGCGACTGCCCCCACTGGTTCGCGACGGCGAAGTCGAGCCGCCCGTCGTGGTCGACGTCGGCGAGCGCGATGCCCCGCGACACTCCGCGGTCGCCGACACCGAGCCGGTCCGCGACGTCGTGGTAACGGCCGTCCGAGCCGCGCACGAAGAACCGGTTGGGGTTATTGCCAGAAATGTCGTCGTTTTTCTGCACGTTGGGCCACAGGCGCGGGTGCGCCAGGACCTCGTCGTTGGACATCGCGAGCTCCTGCAACTGGGCCCAGCGGTTGTCCTTGCCCTCGACGAATCCGGTGGCCTGGACGATCTGGTCGCGCCCTTCGCCCGCGAAGTCGCCGGCCTTGATGTCCCAGCCCCAGCCCGACCGGGACAGCCCCAGCCGCTCGCTGTGATCGTCGTAGTAGGCGCGCCCGTCGGGCCCCACGACCTTCTTGCGGGTGCTCACCCAGGCGAAGTTGCTCTCCAGGAGCCCGTACTCCTGGGTGATGTTGCTGACCACGATGTCGGGCACGCCGTCGGCGTTGATGTCGGTGAACCCCACGCCCATGCCCTTGAAGGAGTCCCTGCCCAGCTGCATCGACTTGGGCGTCGTGAGGTGGCGCACGCCCTTGAGGAGGCGGAACTTGATCTTCCCGGGTCGGGACTCGTTGTAGAGCAGGCGGTCGGGGCCGAAGTCGTTGGCGAAGTACAGCTCCGGCAGCCCGTCGCCGTCGAGGTCCTGCGCCCCGGTCGCCAACGTCCAGCCCTTGGCGACCTGGTCGGAGAAGGGCCGGCGCTCCTCGCCGTAGACCGCCGAGGGACGGGCGCCGCCCTCCGCGGACCGGAACCGCAGGACCCGGTTGACGCCGCCGTTGTAGCCCGCGGACATCGAGCTCTGCATCTGCAGCTCGCTCTGGCTCGCCGTCGGATCGAGAACCCGCGCCCGGTCCGGGAAGTAGTTCCCGACCACGATGTCGGTGTGGCCGTCACCGTCCAGATCGGCGAGCGACACGGCGTTGCTGTTCCACACCTGGTACGGGCGCACCAGCTCCTGCACGGCGAAGGAGTCGCTCTTGCCGAGCGCCGCCGGAGTGCGCAGGAACAGCACCGGCGAACGGCCCCAGTAGTAGACGAGGACGTCCATGCGGCCGTCCTCGTTGTAGTCGCCGGGCACGCACCCCATCGGCGCCATCGTCCTGTCGTACGGAAGGCCGTGCGGAGCCAGGCCGGTCACCGGGAACCGCGCCCCGGTGCCCGGCGCCGGGCGCAGCGTGACGCTGTCGTCGCGCGGATCGACCAGGCAGACGTCGTCCGCGCGGCCGCCGCCGTCGATGTCGGCGAGCGCCACCGCGGCGCCGACCGACGAGATCCAGTGGTCGATGCCCTTGTAGGCGGGGGCGACCGTGCGTATGTCGCGGGGCGAGGCCGTCCCGTTCAGCGGCTGCCGCTGGAACGCGAAGCCGCTCGCCAGGCGTTCGTTCTCCGCCCGCGCCACCGACGGGAGCCGGGCGTTGTACCAGCCCGCCACGATGAGCAGCGCCGCGCAGATCGGGGCCAGCAGCACCCGAATCCTCCTGGTCATGCCCTCACCCCTCGTTGTGCTTCCGCCATGCCTGGCGCACCCTCGCGCGCCACACCTCGTAACCCTCCGGACCGCTGCCGCAGCGTTCGGCGGTCACCGCCGCCTCGTCCGTCCACGCCGCGGCGACCGCGGGGGCGGCCCCGGTCAGCGTCTCGATCGCGGCCGCCGACCGCTCCGGCACCTCCTGCGACACCACGTGCGCCTTCGCCGCGAACGCGGCGCCCTGGGCGATGTGCTCCTCGAAGCCCGCGGCCCGGACCAGCAGCTCGCCCAACCGCTCCGGGGGCAGCGCGCCGGTGTACGCGGCGGCCAGCCCGATGCCCGCCCACACGTCCGACCTGCGGGCGGCCGGGAAGGCGCCGATCGTCTCGGCCACCACGACCGGATCGGCGCCGGCGTAGAACCACAGGGCCCGGCCGACACCCTGGTCCCGGATCGTCCGCACGCTTCCGCGCGCCGGCCGTTCGACCCAGTGCCGCACCAGCACCCGCCGGGACTTGAAGAAGGCCTGATGGAATCCCCAGCCGTCCCACGCGAGCCAGCGCAGAAGTGGCCGCCCGAAGCGGATGCCCGTCCAGGGAGGCACATGCGTGCGCGCGTACGCCCATCCGACTCCGACATGAATCAGGTGGACATAGCGCGCGCCGGCCCCTTCGGCCAGCGCGCGCACTCTGCGGCCCCCCGAGAAGGTGGCCAGGTCGACCAGGGCGACGCCCATGGCCGCTCCTTCGAAGGCGAACCCGCGTAACGCGTGCGGCAGCGTCCCGAAGTCCAGGGCCGCCGGATCCGCACCCAGAGCGGTATTGAATCCGGTAGCGAAGCTCTCCACCACATCCGCCAGCCGGGCACGAGCCTGCGGATCACCCGGCGGAAACCCCAGGCGCTCGACGTCGAGGGTCTTGGGATCGATTTCCAGAAAGCCGCGCAACGGCGGCGCCAGCAGATTCCCTACAGCGGCCATTCCAACCCCACAGTGGCAATAGCGACCGGTGGCGTTCAGCCAATGAATTTCTTTCGTACTGGCGAGGACCGCGGTGGCCTCCGACCGATGCGGTGCATGGTGCTTCGCGGTCGAAAGATGACCGACTAGCGCCCCTTCGCCTACCGCGCAGTGCGCATGAGCGGCTTTACGCCCCTCTACTCATACACTCGGCCCGGCGAAATGTCACGCCTCTTCGTCGTTCTTCGCGACGGCCCCGGCGACCTGGCCCGCAGCCTGGTCCAGAATGACCACGATCCATTCCGCCAGGCTCAACTCCATCGCTTCGGCGGCCTCCTGCCAGCGGCGTTGGCGCTCAGCGATCACATCGATGCGGACGGTGGCCTCATCGGGCTTCTTGTCCTCGCCGCCGTTGCGAATTCCCCGCAGGCGCTTTCTGAGCTCTCTTCTCGTCCATCCCAGCTCTGCCGCCTGCTGCAGCCAGTGCTCCTGCTCGGACGGCGGAAGTGCGGCCACCTCGGCATGGTGCTGGAGGCTGAGTTGGTCCCGCCGGCGGGACCTCGGAATGCGGCGCGCGATCCAAGCGTAGTTCTTGAGCGTCTGGTAGTCGAGCGAGGTCGCCTCTATGGCCATCCGGTACCGGTTCGGGTAATGCCGCTCCCCGTAGATGAGCCAGTCGCCGAGCCACCAGCGCGAGCAGTCCGAAATCAGGGATATCTGGCGTCCGATCCGCTGCCATGTCTCGAACGGAAGTCGAGGAGGCAGCTCCAATCCGCTCCGCCGCGGCCTCGCCGACTGGTCGAGAACCATTCTTGCCGCGGAGACGCGATTTGCCTCTTCAATGGGGGACTGATGAGGCGTTGGGTAACGCTGCCCATTTCCGGAGCCGGACACGAATATCCTCCCGAACCGTCGCGAGACGCTGCGTGCTGCCGAACCAGGTCACAGATCGGAGATGAATCTGCCGACCACGGCTTTCATCAATCTTCTTGACCGCGGCGAATGCGAAATCCCCGAGAGACTTGAGTTCGGCCCCCTCCGATCGCCCGCCATCGTCGGCCGCCCCCCTTCGATCGCGCCTAACGCCCGCCGGCCGCCCACCTGCGATCGTTCCAGCCGTCGGAGTGAGCAGCAATGATGGTCATCGTCAAACTATTTCAGCAGGTTGTCAATAGGGCGAATCAGTGATTAACGCCTTGCCGAGGTGATCTCCCCGAGATGCGCTCGGAACATTGACCTTTCAAGCGTGTCTCACGTGGAGCCGGGCGTTTCCGGCGCCGGACGAGGGCTTTCCGGTCCCCGCCCCTCCGAGCGGGCGGTGGCGGCCTCCACGATCGCCGACACCCAGCCGAGCTGCCCGCTCGCCCCGGGCTCCGCCAGCACGGCGCGGTGCAGGCGCGGCCACAGCCCCGCCCTCGTCCACGCGGCGAAGCGCCGGTGCGCGGTGGGCACGCTCACCCCGAACTCGGCCGGCAGGTGCCGCCAGGCGCACCCGCTGGTCAGCACGTACACGATCGCGGTGAACACCGTCCGGTCGTCCACCGGCGCCGTCCCGCCGCCCTGCCGCCGCGGCGCGAACTCCGGGATCAGAGGGCCGACGATCTCCCACAGCTCATCCGGCACCAGCCGGATCGAAAGGTCCGACAACACGAACACCGATCATGCCGCATCCGCGGCCGGGCCACATGAGACATGCTCTTAGTAGTCTCGAACAGGCAAGCGAGGGAAGCCGCGCGGTCGGTTCACGTCGGCCCGAACAGCGCGAAGCCACGCTATGAAGTTGTCTCACCACAAAAGATCAGCTCAATGGCGTTCGGCTCTGCGTGATCTCGCTCATCGAGCCCATGCGCGATGCCCCCGGGAAAATTCGTGAGGTTCGAGGCCCGGCCCCGCGCGGCCGGCGCCGGCCGGCCGGCCCGCACGGCGTCCACCGGGGCGCGGACCTGCTCCGGCAGCCGATGCCGGCGTCGCGCCGGAACCGTGACGCCGGCGAGCGAGCCGCCTTTGGGCCGACCACGAATCCCCCTGCCGGGCCGCCCGGTTCCGACCACGGGCCCGCCTCACCGGCAGAGAATGCACACGATCGCCAATGCCGCGCTGTGCCGCCTATCCCGTGGCCGGCAAACCGCCCGCATAAAGTCGACGAGATCAGGCCGCCGGGGCTTCCCATTCACGGCCGGGCCCGTGACTCCCCCTGCGGCGCCGAGGGGCCCTGGACGCCCACCAGCGCGTTCTCACCCCGCCCGTGCCCGCCCGGGACGACGCCTCAGCCGGTAACGCCGCCCGTCACGAGCAGGCCGTGCATCACGAAAGGCGCGGCCTCCAACTGGAAGTCCATCATCGGATGGTGGCGCTTGACCACACCCTGCAATGTGAGCAGGCCGAGCATGGGGAATATGAACTCCGGCTCGGCGTGGAGACGGTGTTTCCGCTGAAGATCGAACAGATCCAGGCAGAATGCTGGGAGATCGAAGTCCCGGGCCACCATTCCGGCATTTCGCACGACCAGGTCGGACACCTCCGCGCGAAAAGCCGCGATATCCGTGTCCGGTTCCCTGCGCCGCACCGTTGACAGCAGGATGTCGGCGCACGCCTCGCCGTCTCCCCGGATCATGCCGGCGAAGAACCCGGTGAACCGCTCCCGGGCCTCACGTCCCATGCGGAAGACCAGACCGGCGTCCAGGAGCACGACGGTGCCGTCGGGCAAGAAGTAGGTGTTCCCCTGATGCAGGTCGACGTGGACGAAGCCCTCGACGAAGAGCATCCGGTAGACGGCGTGCACGAGCGAGGTGATCTGCGCTTCGCGGACCTCCGCGGGGAGGGCTTCGATCACTCCGCGGTCGAGGCCCTCGATGAAATCCATGGCGATGACCCCGTCTCCGCTCAGTTCGGGGACGGGCCTCGGAACGACGACGTCCGGCATGTCGGCCAGAGCGTCGTGCAGCCGCCGCAGGTTCGCCGCCTCCGCGCCGAAGTCGAGCTGGGCCATGAGGCAGTCGCCGACCTGGTCGACGATCTCCATGAACGGAACCCGCCGGAGCGCCGGCATCCGCGCGGCGACCCCGGCGGCGAACCGCAGCACCGCCATGTCCGCCGCGATCGCGGCGCCCGCGCCGGGGCGGCGGACCTTCACCGCCACCACCCGGTCCCGCAGCTGCGCGCGGTACACGCAGGCGATCGAGCCGCCGGCCACCGACGGCCCCCCGACCGCCCTCACGAACTCGGGCGGGGTCCGGCCGAGCCCGGCCCGGACGGTCCGCAGGGCCTCCGCCGGGGGCATCGGCTCCACACTGTCGTGCAGCCTGCCGAGCGCGGTCGCGACCGTCTCCCCCACGAGGTCCACGCGGGTTCCGAGGATCTGCCCGGCCTTCACGAAGGCCCCGCCCAGCCGCTCCAGGAGGCGCGCGATCTCGGCGGCCAGCCGCGGCCCGCGGGTGCTCCCCGGAGACGTCGCGGCGATGGCCGCCATGCGGACCGCCGCCGCTCCGCCGAACGCGCCCAACCGGAAGGTCCTCGCCGCCAGGGAACGGGCGGTGGCACGATCCACCACGCTCAGGCCGCCTTTCCGGAAAGCCCGCGCTCGAGCGTCTCCCGGAGCCGTGCGGGCCCGGCGTCGAAAGCCTCCCGCGGGACGGGGACCGGCTCCCCGACGCGGCGGAAGTCCGTCCAGCCGCCGTCGCGCGTGCGGGAGGCGCGGACCCGCTCGGGCAGCCCGCCCACGTCCGGACGGCCCAGCTGCACGACCTCCCAGCGGCGGAGCGGTTGGCGGAGACGCTCGACGGAACGCGCGACGACCATTCCGGTCTCGTGGTCGATCGCCTCGGTGACGGTGAGGCCGGGCGTGGTGACCGGTCCCAGATAGCACCGCGGCTCGGCCGCCGGCCACCGGCTCCAGGACATGTCGACCTCGACGTCCTCGGGGGTGGAGCCCAGTCCGGGATAGCGCCAGGCCATGAGATCCAGATATCCGATGTCGGTCAGCGGAAGGCAGTCGAACAGATACCGCTCGACCAGGCGCACCGAATTCCTCATCGTGGGTATATGCGTTTCCACATCGCATTCGCCGAGAACGGGGTCTTCGGTTATCCAGACATGACTTCCGGCAAGTATCTGCGGTTGCAGAACGAATAGGGCCGTCACCGCCGAGTGGTCGATAAAGCGACGGCCTATCAGATAGCGCATGGGCCGCCGACCGATCGCGGCTTGGATGGCGAAGCCATACGATGTCAGGCCGCCCGCGTCGAGATTCGGACGAACCGGCCTGGTCATGCGCACATGGTCCACTGATGGCACCTTCCCGATGACGGCCGCGACCGCGCTCTTCGCTTTCCGTCCTATCGGCGATCAGAATCGGCTGGTGGTCTCATGTCGATGGCGATCACGTAGTGGGCTCATTACTCTGCGCCGGTGCAACGTCGTCGTCATGCCGTCACGGAATTCGAGGCGCTCGCCGCCAGTAAAAGCTATCGCCGCGACGGCGTCAAGATAGGACTTCCACGTCCGGCGCGCGGCCGGCGGCGCGACAGCGGAAGATCCGCCGTAGAACGCGGCATCGAGGCCCGGGGTTCCGGCCGCAAGCGGTTTTACCGGCACGGGGTACGGGCTATCGAGATCTGCCTTTGAAGAGCGGAAGGCGGCCGCCGGCACTCCCGAGGAGGGAGCTCTCTCAGGCCACCAGGCCGAGCAGGCGCGAGCAGCGGATGATCGCGTCCTCGTCGCCCTCCATGACGATCCGCCTGGTGAGGGTCGCCTCCAGCGGGTCGAGGCGCCCGGCACCGATGTCGACGAAGGTCACCGCGTCCGTGTGGACCACGAGCGCCGGTTCGTCGGTCGCCTTTCCATGGGCGACCGAGACCTTGCCGTCCAGCACCGTGATGTGGAACACGTCGTCGTCGATGCGGAATTCGTACTGCTCGTCGGGGCCGTCCACGGTCGGGGCCGCCATCGCCTCCACCGCGAGAACCGCCCACCGGGGGCGCACGATGTACTCGGCCTTGGGCTCCGTGAGCACGCCGAGCCCCCAGCGCGCGAGCACGAGCACCGCCTCGCGCAGGCCCTGGCCCTGCTCGGTGAGTTCGTACACCCGGACCTTCGAACCCTCGCGAGCCCGCTGCCGGATGATTCCGACCTCGGTGAGGAACTTCAGCCGGTCGGCCAGCAGGTTGGTCCCCAGGCCGGGCAGGTTGGCCAGAAGCTCGTTGTAGCGGCAGGGCCCGGTGAGCAGTTCCCGGATGATGAGCAGCGTCCAGCGCTCACCGACGATGTCCAGCGCACCGGCGAGGCCGCAGTACTGCCCGTAGTTCCGACGCTGATTCACGTGCCCGCACCGCCTCCCAGGTTCACTTTAGAAGTGTATACCCAGTCAGCCGCGCATCGCGGAACCTCGGCCGTGGCGGGGCGGCGCCTTCTCCCCCGCTTCCCGGCCCTCCGCGGACCGCCGGCGGCCGGCGCCGCCCGAGAGCCCTCAGCTCTCCGTCGCGGCCCAGGCCTTCTTCGCGTTCTTCCACGTCGGGGAGTTGACCTCCTCCCAGGCGCGGCTGCGCAACTCCTCCAGGACGTGCGACGGCACAACCGTTCCGGACATGTTCGCCCGGTAGATGTTCATCGTGTCCGGATCGAAGTCGCTGCGGAGATGCCCTTCGGAGATCGCCGTGTCGAACAGCGGCGTCCCCGGAAGCGGGACCACGATGAAGAAGTTCGCGGCGTCGAGGCCGTAGGAGACGTGGTCCCGGGCCAGCCGAATCGTGGTCTCGATCTCTTCCAGGGTCTCGTCCGGGTAACCCATCATGTAGTTGCCGAAGATCTTGAAGCCGTAGTCCTTCAAGGCCACGATCAACGATTCGATGTCGGCCATCTCGATGTTCAGCTTGTTGCTCGCGTACTTGCGCAGGATCCGGAGATTGCCCGACTCGAACGGAAGATTGAGCTGGGTGAAGCCGGCCTCGGCCAGGGCCTCCAGCACCTCGTGGTCGGGCTTCCACCGCTTGAGGAGATGGATGATGTTGATGCCGTTCAGATCGCAGATGTCGACGCCGGCGCCCCGGATCTTCCTCAGCAGCCGCAGCGCGCGCTTCTTGTCGCCCAGGAGCGAGTCGTCCTCGATCATCACGTGCTCCACGCCCAGCCCTTTCAGGACCTCCAGCTCACGCAGCACTCGATCGTCCGACTTGGTGCGGTAGCGCCCGATCGGCCCGCTCATGCTCCCCTCCTGCTCCCCCGCTATGTGGCAGTAGGCGCAGTGGAAGGGGCAGCCGAGCGAGGTCATCATGTCCGCGTAGCGCAGCTCCGTACCGGACTCCCACACGCCCGAGTGCGGCCGGGCGATGGTCCAGTACCGCTCGTTCGGCAGCAGGTCCCAGGCCGGCATGGGAAGGGCGTCCAGATCCCAGACCACGTCGTCCGGGCGCGCGGGGTTGACGCGGATCCCCCCGGAGTCACGGAACGCGACGCCGCTGATCCCGGAGAAGTCCGGACGGGACGACCCGCGCACCTCGTCGACGATCCTCGTGATCGTGCCCTCGGCCTCGGAGAGGCAGACGACGTCGAAACCGGCGCGGAAGAACTGCGGCAGCCGCGACCGGGCGTTGACCCCGCCCGAGACGAGGATCTTCTCCGGAAAGGCCGCCCGGATGAGCCGCGCGCAGTTCAGGACCATCGTCTCCTGGTCCGTGAAGATCGAGGTGATCCCCACGACGTCGTACTCCGCCGCCTCCTCCAGGATCCGCTCGTCGCTGACGCCCGTGCGGAGGAGGCCGCTCGGCAGCTGGACGGGCCTGTCGAACATCCCTCCGAGCTCGTCGGAGTCGTCGCCCACGCACGCGTCGAACACGCGCACGTCGACGCCGTGGTCGCGCAGGGCGCCGCCGAGGTTGGGGTAGGCGAGCGATCCGTTCGGCTTGCACACCGTCCCGGGGGCGCTCTGGTTCGGCGGATACAGAAGCAGGACACGCACATCACGCAAGGCCATGTATGACTCCTCAACCGGCGGCGTCCCGGTTCGTCCTGGCGTTCCGCCGGCGGACTCGCCGCCGCCGCCCGCCGCGGACGCGGCCCTGGGGGGACCGCCCGGGCCCGCCACGCCACCTCACTGTACTATATGCTTCTAAAGTTAACAGCGCGGTGGTGTCCGTCTTCTCTGGAGGTACGTCGATGTCCCACGGGTCCTCCCCCGCCTCGCAGGGCCACGCCCTGACCGAGATCGACCGGTCCGCCGCCCCGGTGTACGTCAGATGGGAGCGGCAGCTCCCGGGGCTGATGGACCGGCTCGGCGTGGCGCCGGTGGGAGTGGTGCAGGTCGGGGCGCATGTCGGGCAGGAAGTGCCGGCGCTCGTCCGGTGCGGTTTCCGGCGGCTCGTCATGGTCGAACCCAATCGCGACCACTCGGCGGCGCTCGCCCGCGAGCTCGGGCGCCACCTGTCCGGCCGGCCGGAGGGCGGCCGGCCCTCCCAGGAGGTCGTCATGGCCGCGGCGGGGCGGGAGCGCGGAACGGCCACCCTGCACGTCACGGAGTACGACCAGCAGGCCAGCGTGCTCGCGCCGCTGCCGCCGATGACGGTGACCCGGCTGGACACCACCGAGGTCATCCCCGTGCGCGAGGTCCAGCACGGCTGCAACGTGCTCGTGGTGGACGCCCAGGGCGCGGAACTGGACGTGCTGGAGGGCGCCGATCTCGACCGGCTGGACCTGGCCGTGATCGAGGGCAGTGCGGAGGCCCGCTACCGCCGCGGGGCGACCCGGCAGGCCGTGGCGGCCTACATGCAGGCCCGCGGCTGGCGGCTGGTGGCGAACTGGACCCACGCACGCGCCAACGTCGCCGACATGGCCTGGCTGGCCCCCTCGACCACCCTGCGTGCGGCGTACCGCGCCGACCCGAGCTGAGGGCGGCCCCACGATGCGACTGTCACGATCGGCGCCCCATGCACGTCAGTGAGACGGCCGTCCCCGGGGCCTTCGTCTTCACCTCCGACCACAACTCCGACCGGCGCGGCGGCTTCTTCGAGGTCATGCGCGCCGACGTGCTGGAGGCCGCGCTGGGGCGCCCGTTCGTCCCACGCCAGATCAACTGCTCGACGTCGCGGCGCAACACGCTCCGCGGGATCCGCAGCGTGGCCGTCCCGCCCGGACAGGCGAAATACGTCACCTGCGTCAGGGGCGCGGTGCGCGACATCGTGGTCGACCTGCGGATCGGCTCCCCCGCCTTCGGGCACCACGCGGTCAACGAGCTGTACGCCGGGTCGGGCCGGAGCGTCTACGTCCCGGAAGGCGCCGGCCACGCCTTTCTGGCACTCACCGACGACACCTGCGTCTGCTACGCCCTGTCCAGCACCTACGCGCCTGAAGCCCAGATCTCCGTCAACCCGCTGGATCCCGATCTCGCGCTTCCCTGGGGGATCACGGAGCCGCCGCTGCTCTCCGACAGGGACGCGGCGGCGCCCACCATGGCCGAGACCGTCTCCGCCGGTCTCCTGCCCCTCTGGCAGGAGACCGGCGCTCCTTCTATGCGCCTGCGAGGAAGCAACCGATGAAAGCTCTGGTGCTGTCGGGTGGTTCAGGAATGCGGCTGCGCCCCTTCAGCCACTCCATGGCCAAGCAGCTGATGCCGATCGCCAACAGGCCGGTCCTGGAGTACGTCCTTCTCAACATCCGCGCCCTCGGCGTCACGGAGATCGGCATCATCGTCGGCGACCGCGCCCAGGAGATCATCGATTTCGCGGGTGACGGTTCCCGTTTCGGCGCGCGGGTGACCTACATCCACCAGGAGCGGCCGCTCGGTCTGGCGCACTGCGTGATCCTGGCCCGCCGCTTCCTCGCCGACGACGACTTCGTGATGTACCTGGGCGACAACATGCTGCCCCACGGCGTCTCCGACATCGCCGAGGACTTCGCCGCGCGGCGGCCCGACGCCCAGGTGCTGGTGCACAAGGTGGCCGACCCGCGCGCCTTCGGGGTGGTGGAGCTGGACGTCGAGGGACGGGTCGAGCGGCTGGTGGAGAAGCCGGAGGAGCCCCGGAGCGATCTGGGGCTGATCGGGGTGTACTTCTTCACCCCGGCCATCCATGAGGCAGTGGCGTCGATCGAGCCGAGCGCGCGGGGGGAGCTTGAGATCACCGACGCCGTCCAGTGGCTGCTGGCCCGGGGCGCGGACGTGCGGGCCAGCGAGTACGGCGGCTACTGGAAGGACACCGGCCGCGCGGAGGACGTCCTGGACTGCAACCGCCGGCTCCTGGAGTCGCTGCAGCCCGGGATCGCCGGCGAGGTCGACGCGCACTGCCGGATCGACGGCGCGGTCGTCGTCGAGGCCGGGGCGCGGGTCGTGCGCTCCCGCATCGAGGGCCCCGTGATCGTCGGCGCGGGCTCGGTCATCGAGGACAGCCACATCGGCCCCCGCACGTCGATCGGCCGGGGCTGCGTCCTGCGGCGCGCCGGCGTGGCCGGCTCCATCGTCCTCGACAACGCGTCCGTCTCCGGCCTCGCCGGGCTGCACGACTCGATCATCGGCCGCAACGCCAGCGTGAGCGCCTCGGCCCGGTTCAGCCTGGTCGTCGGCGACGACGCGCGGGTCGAGGTCCCGGCATAGCCCGGCCGATGCGCGGGCCCGGGCGGTGTCCTCAGGCCCGGGCCGCGGACCGCCGGGCCCTCGCCTCCAGCCAGGCCTCGTGGGCGCCCCGGACCTTCGTCCACAGCGCGGTCCGCTCCTGCGGGCCCACGTCCGCCAGCGGCAGGCCGAAGACCTCGGCGAGCGCCCCGTACCACTCAGCGGAGGTACCGAGCTCCCTGGTCGTCGTGCCGGAGTCGTCGATGTGCCGCAGCATGCATCCGGTGAGGCCGTCGATGCTCGCCGCGCCGCGCCGCATCACCGCGACCGTCCGCACCAGGCGCGATTCGGGGTCGGTGGCCAGGTAAGGGTGCCATTCGGCGAAGTCCGCCGGGCTCGCGGGCGCCATCGAGAAGTCGAGTCCGGCGATCGAGCCGCCGCGGTCGTGGTCGAAGCGCCAGCCGCCGGTCTCGAACCGCGAGGGGCCGAGGCGGAAGGCGAAGGGTCCTTGGCGGTACGTCCCCGAACGCAGCGGCAGGGGCTCGTGCAGCCCGTCGCCGAGGCCGACGTCCACCATCCAGTCCTCGCCCCCGACGCTCACGGTGAGCACCAGGTGCGGAGCCGGTTCGGCCGGCCCGACCGGGGGCAGCTTGCGGGCGGCGTGCACGCCGGCCCGGTGCCACGTGACGTCGTATCCGAGGGCGCCCAGCAGCGTGGAGAACGCGCCGTTGAGCTGCACGCAGTACCCGCCGCGCCCCTTCAGCACCTGGGCGGCGGCGTCACGCGGGTCCGCGGTGGTCGGCCGTCCCAGCTGGATCTCCAGCACTTCGTACGGCACCCGCTCCACGTGGGCCCGGTGCAGCGCGAAGAGCCCGGAGAGCGAGGGCTCGCCCGGGTGGCCGAGGCCGAGGCGCTCCAGGTAGGCGGCGACGTACCCGGGCCCGCCGGGCTCCCCGGAGACAGGCGCGGAACCCGATGTGTACTGGTCGGCCATGACCCTCCGTCCGGAGCCGGGTGCGGTCGCGCCACCACACTCACTTTAAATTAAAGTAGCACAGCCCGTCCCGCTCCTCCGGAGGGGCCGCGGCGCCCGTCCGGCGCTACGCGCGGCCGCGTCGCGAGTACGCGTACGCGGTGAGCGGGGCGAAGACCGCGACGAGGATCGCGCAGGCCAGGAACGCCCGGCCCATCTGGCCCGCGGTCTCGGTGCCCTGCATCAGCCCGCGCACGGCCGTCGCCGCGTGCGTGATCGGGTTGAACCCGATAACGGTCTGGAGCCACGACGGCATGGTCTCGCGCGGCGCGATGATGTTGCTGCCGAAGAGCAGGACCGAGTCCAGCGTGATGATGAGCATCTGCGCCGACGCCGCCGTGCGCACCGCCACGCCGATCAGGGCCCAGATCCAGGCGAGGCTGAAGGCGAAGACCTGGAGGAACAGCAGCGCGAGCACCACGCCGCCCAGGCCGCCGTCGGGGCGGAACCCCAGCGCCAGCCCCAGCAGCAGCGGCACCACCGACGCCACCGCGTACCGGACCACGTCCCCCAGCATCGCCCCGACCAGCACCGACGACTGCCACACCGGCAGCGAACGCACCCGGTCGAACACCCCCTGGTCGATGTCCACGTTCAGCACGAACCCGGTGTTCATGCTCGCGAGCACGATCGCGATGACCGAGACCCCGGGCAGGAAGAAGTCCAGGTACTCGCCGGGCGACCCCGCGATCGCCCCGCCGAAGAGGTAGGTGAAGAGCAGGGTGAACATGACCGCCTGCAGCAGGGCGCCGAACAGCCCTTCGGGCGCCCGCTTGATCTTCAGCAGCGAGCGGAACGCGAAGGTCAGCGACGCCGAGAGCACGCCCGCCCTCGGCGGGCGCTCGCCGGGCGTCAGCAGGGGTCCGCGCACTGTCTCGCCCGCCACCGGCTGGGACGTCGTCATCTCGCCCGCCTCCCTCACTCCGCGCTGAGCCGTCCAGGGCAAAAAATAAACCGGCAGCTTATATAAGACAAGTCTAATGACCCGTCGGCGGAGCCGCCCCGGAACCGATCAGGCGTGGTCCCGGTGGTAGAAGTCCTCGATGTACTTCACGAAGGGGTCCCTGTCGAGATAGCCGTCCCCGTCCTCATCGAGCCGCTGGAACCCGGCGAGGCTCTCCATCTGCGGGTAGCCCGTCGCCGAATGCGTCGTCATCCACACCTGGAGGGACACCCGCCTGTCGTCGTCCGCGCCCATGTCGAACACGGCGACGCCCCAGGGGATGGCGACGTCCTCGACGAAGCCCGGCCGCTCATGCGAGGCGACCCACTGCTCGCGGCTCACCTTCTTGTCACCCGCCTCGTCGACGCTCCCCTCCAACCGCTGGAACAGCCGGTTGGACGGCCGCGTTATCGCCAGCCACTGCGGGGAGCCGGGCGACACGTGCAGCGCGCGGCACCACCGCTGCACGAGCAGGTCGACGTCGGTCTGCTCGATGACGCCGTCGCCGTCGTGGTCGAAAGCCTTGAAGAGCGCTTCGTACTCTTCGGCAGTGGCCATGCGGAACACTCCTCAGGTCGGAACGCGCGGCGCGCGGCGCCGCCGGTCAGGCCTCCGTCCCCCGCAGCACGGGATCGAGGCGGTTCAGGAGGATCGATCTCCACGCGGTCTCGTGCTCTTCCCTCGTCCGGTCATCGGGGAAGCCCGCGTGCGTCAGGCGCAGCAGGGAGCCGCCGGGACGGGGCGACAGCTCGACGGTCAGCACCGTCTCGACCCCGCGGGTTCCCGCCTCGTTGAGCCACGTGAGTTCGAGCAGCCGGTCCGGGTCGACCCGGAGGAACCGGCCGTAGTGCGGATGCCGCCGCCCCTCGTGGAACGTCTGGAAGAAGTAGGGCGCGTCGACCTCGGCCTTCATCACGATCTCGCCCGGCTGGGCGAACCACCGGTCGAACCGCTCCGTCCAGGCGCGGAACACCGCGCCGGCCGGCGCGGCCGCGGGGTGCTCCACGATCGCGCGGTACGGCCTGGCCGACAGGTCGGGCGGGCAGATCGGCGGCGTCACGAACCCTCCAGCTCGCTAGACACTTGAACTATATATAGTAATCTCCTGCAGGAGTAGACCGGGGACCGCCTCGTCGGAGCCCGGTCCCCGCCCCCGGGAGGATTCCACCATGCGCGTGCTGTTCATCTCCGTTCCCGCGGCCGGCCACGTCTTCACGCTCGTGCCCCTGGCATGGGCCTTCCGCTCCGCGGGCCACGAGGTGCTCGTGGCGCTCGCGGAGCGCCCCGAGTGGGCGGCCGGGGCCGGGCTGCCCGTGGTCGACGTGGCGCCGGGCTACAGCGCCGTGACGATCGCGCAGAAGGTACTCGAGGACGACCCCGGGTTCGCGGAGGCGTGGTTCCGGAGTGTCGGGCCGGACAGGGACATCTCCCCCCGGGCGCCCATGTTCGCCGGGTTCAACCGGCCGCTGGTCGCCGGGACCATGGAGGTGGTCGACCAGTGGCGCCCGGACCTCGTCGTCTACGAGCAGACGACCACGGTCGGGGCGATGGCGGCGGCCAGGCTCGGCGTCCCGGCCGTCCAGCGGAACCTGGGGCCGTTCACCACCGGGCGGACCCACCAGCTGACGGCCGGGCTGCTGTCGGATCTGTGCGAGGAGTACGGGGTACCGGCCATCCCGCGGCCCGCGATGATCCTGGAGCGGCTGCCGCCGAGCATGCTGCACGCCAGGCCCGAGGGCGGGTTCATGGGCGGGCACTCCTACGACGGCGGCGGCGTCCTCGGGGGGCTGTGGCGGCAGCGGCCGCAGCGGCCGAGAGTCGTGCTCTCGCTCGGCGGCGGCTTCTCGGCCAGGTTCTTCGGCCTCGGCACCCTGCCGCCGGTCATCGAGGCCGCGTCGAAGGTCGACGCCGACTTCGTGCTCGCGCTCGGCAACGTCGACACCTCCGCCCTGGGCACGCTGCCGCCGAACGTCCGGCCCGCCGACGGCTGGGTCCCCTTCGGCGAGCTGTTCCGGACGTGCTCGGCGGTCGTGCACCACGGCGGCGCCAACACCGTCATGTCCGCGGTCGAGGCCGGCATCCCGCAGATGGTCGCCCTGGACCCGCAGGACGTGGCCTCAGAAGCCATCGGGCAGGACGTGAGCGACCGGGGCATCGGCCTGACGGCGCCCGCCGAGGAGATCACCGCGACGATGCTGGAGCGCCTGCTGGAGGACGAGACGCTGCGGACGGCGACCGCCGAGGTCCACACCGAGGTCGCGGGCCTGCCGTCCCCCGCGGCCGTCGCCGCCGAGCTGGCCGGCCTCGTCGCGCGCCTGTAGGTCTCGCGCTTGTAGCCCGTCCCCGGCCGTCCGCCCGTCGCGAGCCGCGGCCCGGGGGCGGGCGGCCCGGTGGATCAGGCCTTTCGCGGCGCCCGGTCCCCCGCCGTGCCGCGCGCCTCGCGCCGGCCCCTGGCGACCTCCGTGGCCAGGGCGTCGAGGGGCTGGGCCCAGAACCGGCGGAACTGCTCCAGCCACGTGTGGACCTCGCGCAGGGGCGCGGGGTCGATCGCGTACAGCCGCCTCGTCCCCTCGGCCCGGACCGAGGCGAACCCGTGGTCGCGCAGCACCTTCAGGTGCTGCGACACCGCCGGCTGGGAGATGCCGAACTCCTCCTGGATGACGGCGCAGATCTCCCCGGAGGAGTGTCCGCCCGCGGACAGCAGCTCCAGGATGCGGCGGCGGACCGGATCGCCGAGAACATCGAACGCGTGCACGGGATAATAATAGCAAACTTATATAACTCGGCCTCGAACGCGAACGGGGGCCGGGCGTGCGTCCGGTGCGGCTACCGGGCGCCGAAGAGGCCGCGGTTCAGGACGGGCTTCGCCGTCTCCTGGAAGTCGATCTCCGGGTCGAGTTCGCGGATGGTGCCCTCGATGACGAGCAGGGACAGCAGCGGGAAGATCAGCTCGGGCGCGGCGTGGATGCCGAACCGGCGCTGCAGGTCGAACATCTCCGTGGCGAAGGCGATGAGGCTGAACTCCTTGGCGGGCAGGCCGTGGCTGCGCTCGACCAGGTCGGCCATCCGCACGATGAAGCCCTCGAGGTCGGCGTCGTCGCGCACCCCCGCCGAGCTCTCGACGACGATCTCGGCGCAGCGGCTGCCCCGGCCGGTGGACATGTTCATGAAGAACTCGGCGAACAGCCGGCGCAGGCGCTCGGTCAGCTGCACGCTGAACCCGGCGTCGAGCACGACGACCTGTCCCTGGCGGGTGAAGTAGAGGTTCCCCGGGTGCATGTCGCAGTGCACGAAGCCGTCGACGAACAGCATCTGGTAGATCGCGGTCAGCGCCGACGCCGCGAACCGCCGGCGCATCGCCGGAGGGCATTTCGCCGCGGCGCCCACGTCCAGGTCCGGGATGAACTCCATGACGATGCAGCGCGGCCGCGACTCCGCCCGGTGCACCTGCGGAACCCACACCCGGGGCACGGGCGCCAGGTTGTCGCGCAGCCGCGTCAGGCTGTCGGCCTCGCGGGTGAAGTCCAGCTGCCCGAGGACGGCGGCGCACATGCTGTCCACCACGTCGGTGACCGGAACGCCGCGGAAGACCGGCAGGCGGGCGGCCAGCGCGGCGCCCGCCCTCATCAGCGCGAGGTCCTGCCGCATCACCCGGTCGATGCCGGGGCGGCGCAGCTTGATCGCCACCTGGCCTCCGGACGCGAGCGCGCCCCGGTAGACCGAGGCGACGCTCCCGCTGGCGACGGGCCGCTCCTCGACGTGCGCGAAGCGCCCCTCGGCCGCCCGCGGGCCGTAGGCCTCCGCGAAGGCGCGGCGCGTCTCGGCGCGGTTCAGCGGCGCCACCGAGTCCTGGAGGACGGACAACTCGTCGCACAGAGCCGCGGGGAGCACGTCCCTCCGGGTGCCGAGGACCTGACCGGCCTTGATGAAGGTGGGGCCGAGCCTCATCAGCAGGACGGCCGTCCGCCGGTAGAGGTAGCGGCGTCCCGCCGCGCGGCCGCGCATCGCCGTCCGGACGAGCCCGGCGACCACGGCCGGCACCAGGGTCACGACGACGATCGCCATCACCCGCGCGCCCCGGCCCGCGAGCGCGAGCGGCGCGGGGGCCCCTCGCACGGCGGGGGTCGGCTCCGTGCGCCGCTCAGCGCCTGTCGTCGTCATGGCTCTGCCTGCCTCCGGTGATTCCGGGCACCTCGATCGCCCTCAGCTGGAGGGTCGCGTGGTCGCAGTACCAGATCAGCTGGCCGTCCCAGGCGATCCCGGTGGGACTGCCGTTGACGGTGATCGACGCCACCTCGCGCCCCTGCTTCAGATCGACCAGGTTGATGGAGCATCCGCGGTAGTCGGCGTACGCCAGGTAGTCGTCGGAGACGGTGACCCCGGCGACCGGACGGCGCACCGGGAAGCTGGCGATCAGCCGCAGGTCCTCGGCGCTTCGCAGGTCGACGACCTGGAGGTCCTCGTATCCCGTCCACACGCCCTGGCCGGTGGCCTCGAGCCCGCACAGGTGCCGCCCCGGCCGCGGGTTGGGCAGTTCGCCGACGACGTCCCCGGACTCGGGGTCGATGACCCGCAGGGTCCGCCGCTCGCCCACCACCTGGACGAGGCTGCCGCCGATGGTGGTCAGGTCCGTGCGGACGCCGGGGCACGGGATCCTCCGCACCACCTCGCCGGTCCGGGGGTCCATCGCCGCGATCTGGTTCTGCACGGCCTCCGAGTACCAGAGGTACTGCCCGGTCCAGGTCAGCCCGCACAGTTTCAGGCCGCCGCGAACCGGGATGTCGCGCACCGACCCCGCCGCGTAAGGCATCAGCGCCCTCCCTTCCTGCTGAGGCCGCACTCAAGCCGCCAGTCGGTGGCCACCCTTACGTCTTCGGGCCGGTGCATCCGGACGTGCAGCACGTCCCCCGCCGACACCGCGGTGTGCCGCAGCGGCCAGATCCAGACCGCCCAGTTGCAGCCCGGATACGAGGGGAGGTTGGACAGCGTCACGCCCGGGGCGAGGGTGGCCGTGAAGTATCCGGCGATGGCGTGCAGCCGGCCGGCCCGGTTGATGGTCAGCCGCCGGCTCGGCCGCTGCTGCTCCCCCTTGCCGCCGCGCTGGTCGGCGATGGCCGCCGGCTCGCTGAGCATGGCGGGCGGGCGCTGGAAGAAGTGCAGCTGGGCGGCGGGGGCTACACATTCCTGAACCGCGTCCAGCCGGTAGCCGAGGAAGTCCTCGTTCCAGAGCCCCCAGCCCTCGCCGTCGAACTCGATGGCCGCCAGCCGGGTGACCAGCCGCTCCGGGACGATCCTGCCGCCGGGGGCGAGGTTGCGCCGCGCGAAGGAGCCGAGGACCTCCATCATCTGCTCCTCCGGCCCGAGGTTGCCCATCATCTCCGAGACCACGACGTCCGCCTTGACCGGCAGCCGTACCCGGCGCGCGTCCGCGTGGACGAGGGTGAGCCTTCCCTTGAGGTCGTTCCGCTCGGCGATCATGGCCGCGACCCGGGCCATCTCAGGGTCGGCCTCGACGGCGTAGACGTGCTCGGCGCCGCACCGCAGCGCGAGCATGGACAGCGCCAGCGTGCCCGCCCCGATGTCGGCCACGACGCCGCCGGGCGGGATCGCGTCTTCGAGTGCCCGCTCGTAGGCCTCCAGCCGGGGCCGGTCGGCGAGCATCGCCTGGTGCATCAGCAGCAGTCGCTGGTCCACGACGCCTCCCCTTCGCAGGTACCCGGAACGGCCGGCGGGGCGGGCCGCACGCGCGTCCCGGCGGGACTGGAACTATTGGAATTTCCATCAGATCCAGTCCCGCCGGTCGCGTCAAGAGGCTCGCGGGAAACCTCAGATGTTGACCGCCGCCGTCTCGCCGACGTGGGCGTCGCGCATCGCCAGCCGGACGCCGGTCAGCCGTGCCTTGACCGTGCCGTCGGTGGTGACGAGCGGCGAGTCCGCGCCGACCATGCGCAGCTCGCTGCCGGTGGCCTCCAGGTCCCTGAGCTTGCCGGCCACGTGGGCGGGCCGGGCCGCGTACAGGTTGCCGTGCGGCGTGACCAGCTCGAACTCGGCGTCGATGTTCAGCTCGCTCGGGAACCTGACCCGGCTGAGGCTGTCCTCGGTGCCGTCGCCCAGCGTGCCGCCCGACGGCCGCGGCCAGCTCGCCCGCAGCATCACGCGGCCGCCGAGGGCCTCGTTGTGGCCGACCATGGCGACCCGGGCCATCTGGGCGAGCACGCCCTGGCCCTCGTCGTGCTTGTCGGGGCCGAACAGGAGGATCTCCGTGCCGGCGGCCTTGCGGTAGTCGCCCTCCAGCTCGATGACCTCGGTCTTGCCGTTGACCTCGACCTCGATCTGGCCCTCCAGGGACACCTGCATGATCATGGAGGGGTCGACCAGCATCGACATGCAGGGGCCGGCGCTCGCGGCGAAGAACACCGTGGGCGTCAGGCCGACCGGCTCGTTCTGGTCGTTGGCCGGGTACCAGGCCTCGGGCAGGGTGGTCCCGCGGACCACGTTGGGCGCCTGCACCACGTCGAACGGACCGTCACCGCGCGGGCTGCCCAGGTACGGGCCGGTCAGCGGCTTCTTGTACGGCGGGATGCTGTCCACCACGCCGTAGATGTCGATGACGTTGCGGTGGGCCAGCCGCAGGGTGCTGGTCTCCAGGATGCCGAAGCGCCGGATGTAGAACTCGGCCGGGAAGTTCTTGCCCGGGACGATCTGGCGCACGTGGCCGGAGTTGGGGAGGAACGGGTTGGACAGGACCTGGATGCGGTCGTCCAGCTCGTAGCTGTACCCCTTGATGCCGACCTCGGGCGCGCTGATCAGCTCGGTCTCCAGCTCGGCGTGGCCCTTCTCGTCCACCCGGTGCTCGAAGCCCGGCATCGGCCACTTGTTCAGCTGGACGAAGCCGGACAGGTTGATGGTCTCCCGCCGGCCGGCGTAGTAGTCGTCACCGAAGACGACCGTGGCCGCGGCGAGGATGTGCGGACGAATCGGCTTGGGTTCGAGGTTGAGGGACTCGTACGTCTCACGGAGAGAGCTCAAACCAGACACCTCCAGCGTCTGTCGAGAACGTGTGGTGGGCCACTGCCTGGTCCGCGGATCGATGACGGGGCCCTGTCGCTGAAGTTTTATATAGCGATTCTCCCTCGTCAACCCCTCCTCGGGACGCCTCTCCGCCGCCCGGGACGGCCGAGGATTTCAGTGGCCACTTAACTGACCAGCTCAAAGCGAGCGCGACGCGAGGGCGGGGACGACGCGCGCGCCTTGGAAATGAGAAGGATGTTGCTACAATTTATTAAAGTTTCTCGGAGAACCGCGGAGAGGCCGGGGCCATGTGCGCGCTCAAGACCACGCCGGTGACGGCGGAACTGTACGACTACCTCACGGCGCACAGCCTCCCCCCGGACGACGCGCAGCGCCGTCTCATGGAGCGGACCGCCCGGCTCGGCCCGGTGGCGCGGATGCAGATCGGCCCCGACGAGGGGGCGTTCCTGACGTTGCTGACCAGGCTCGTCGGCGCCCGCCGGGCGATAGAGATCGGCACGTTCACCGGCTACTCGTCGCTCTGCATCGCCCTCGGGCTCGCCCCCGGCGGCCGCCTGCTGTGCTGCGACGTCGACGAGGAATGGGGCCGCATCGCCCGCGAGGCGTGGACGCAGGCCGGGGTGGCGGACCGGATCCGGCTGCGGCTCGGCCCCGCGCTGGAGACGCTGCGGGCGCTCGCCCCGGATCCGGTGTTCGACCTCGCCTTCATCGACGCCGACAAGGAGAACTACGTCGCCTACTACGAGGAGCTGCTCCCGCGCATGCGGCCGGGCGGCGCCGTCCTGGCCGACAACGTCCTGTGGCGTGGCCACGTCGTCGACCCCGTCGACGACGCTCCCCCCGAGGAGGTCTCCGCGACGAGGCGCGCGAGGGACGCCGACACCCGGGCGATCCGCGAGTTCAACGCCCATGTCGCCGCGGACGGCCGGGTCGAGGCGGTCATCCTCTCGATCGGGGACGGCGTCACGCTGATCCGCAAACGGGACTGATCGCGCCCGGAACGCTCATGCCCGACGCCCACCCGGCGCCGCGGGAGGACGGAGCCGCGCGGCGGCCCCGTGCGCGGGACGGCCGGGGCGCCGCCGGGTGGAGCCCCGGCCGGCGCCGCGGGTACTCGTGCGGGCCGTCGGGCCGATCGGCGGGACCCGGAACCAGCGCGTCGACCATGGGATGGTGTTCGAGAGACATGGGTCCCTTCCAGGTCGAGGCCGGCATGCGGACGGCCGGCCGGGCCCGCGGCCTCCCCGGGCTCTTACGCCCACTGCGAACAGCCGCCGATCCTCGCCAAATCACTTTAGAATCTGATAGTAACCGGCGACCCCGGGAGGAGCGAGGAGATGTTCGAGAGGTTCACCGACCGCGCGCGGCGGGTTGTCGTTCTGGCTCAGGAAGAGGCCAGGATGCTCAACCACAACTACATCGGCACCGA
>NZ_JBFARL010000120.1:0-25380 GCF_040674655.1 Actinomadura sp. NPDC049753
GAGATGGCGGTGCTCGTCGTCCTCGCCCTGGTCATCTTCGGCGACAAGCTGCCGCAGGTCGCCGGGCAGGCCGGCCGGATGCTGCGGCAGTTCCGTGAACGAGGTAAGCCCACACTTATTGGACGCTCCGTCCACCAGGCCCGGGGGGCGGCGTGTACGCCGCGGGGGGCCAGCGGCTAGATTGCTGGTGACCGGTGAGTAACACCGTTGGCGCTGAGAAGGAGACCCGCACATGCCCGAGGCAGTCATCGTCGCAACCGCGCGCTCGCCGATCGGGCGCGCCTTCAAGGGGTCGCTCAAGGACATCCGGCCCGACGACCTCACCGCCCAGATGGTCACCGCCGCGATGGCGAAGGTCCCGCAGCTGGACCCGAGCCAGATCGACGACCTGCTGCTCGGCTGCGGCCTGCCCGGCGGCGAGCAGGGCTACAACATGGGCCGCGTGGTGTCGGTCCTGCTGGGCTGGGACAACGTGCCCGGCGCCACCATCACCCGGTACTGCTCGTCCTCGCTCCAGACGACGCGGATGGCGCTGCACGCGATCCGCGCCGGTGAGGCCGACGTCATCGTCTCGGCGGGCGTCGAGACCGTCAGCCGGTTCGCCAAGGGCAGCAGCGACGGCCTGCCCGACACGCAGAACCCGCTGTTCGCCGACGCCCAGGGCCGCACCGCCAAGGCCGGCGAGGGCGGCGCCCCCGTGTGGCACGACCCGCGCGAGGACGGCGCGCTGCCCGACATCTACATCGCGATGGGCCAGACCGCCGAGAACGTGGCGGCCCTGCGCGGCGTGTCCCGCCAGGCGCAGGACGAGTTCGGCGTCCGCTCGCAGAACCTCGCCGAGAAGGCTCTCGCCAACGGGTTCTGGGAGAAGGACATCACCCCCGTGACGCTGCCGGACGGCTCCGTCGTGGCCAAGGACGACGGCCCCCGCCCCGGCACCACCTACGAGAAGGTGTCGCAGCTCCAGCCCGTCTTCCGCCCGGACGGGACGGTCACCGCCGGCAACTGCTGCCCGCTGAACGACGGCGCCGCCGCGGTCGTGGTCATGAGCGACACCAAGGCCGCCGAGCTCGGCATCACCCCGCTGGCCCGCATCGTGTCGACCGGCGTCACCGGCCTGTCCCCCGAGATCATGGGGCTCGGCCCGGTGGAGGCGTCCCGCAGGGCCCTGGCCAAGGCCGGGATGACGATCGACGACATCGACCTCGTCGAGATCAACGAGGCGTTCGCGGCGCAGGTGCTGCCGTCCGCCGAGGAGCTCGGCATCGACCTCGACAAGCTGAACGTCAACGGCGGCGCGATCGCGGTCGGTCACCCCTTCGGCATGACCGGCGCCCGGATCACCTCCACGCTCCTCAACGGCCTCAGGTTCCACGACAAGCAGTTCGGTCTGGAGACGATGTGCGTGGGCGGCGGCCAGGGCATGGCCATGGTCCTGGAGCGCCTCTCCTAGAGGTAAGACCGGCCTTACCTGGGGAAACGAAACCCTGACCCCGGCACGGTGGCCCGCACGGAACCGCCCTCAGGCGGCTCCATGCGGGCCACCTGCGCGTTTCCGGGGATCATCCCCGTTACGGATGATCTACGTAACGTAATAGATAGGTCCCCGTTAGGGGGTTGTCACATGCGGAGAGGTGTTGCAGAGTCGGCAGGAAGAGCCCCGCGACCTGGAGGTGCCAATTGTCACTGAACCACTCGCCGGAGACCCACAGCAAGCTGATAGCCCGCATCCCGCAAGTCACCGGACGTGATATCCCCGAGTGGTTCACCACGATCGAGAACGGGCCCTCGTTCACGCGCTGCGAGGAACGCAGCACCTGGCTGGCCGAGGAGCACAACCTCTCCCACGGCTACGCCGCGGCCCTGGTCCGCGAGCACGAGCGCACGCGCCGCGCCCGCCACTACTGAGCACGCGCCTCCCCCGGGAGGGCGCGCCGATCGAACTTCACACCGAACGTTGCGGGATCCCGCCAGAGGATGACCCCGCCGTCGTGCCGCTGCGCGCCACGACCTTGGCGCAGAGATCCCGCACAGATCAGCCCCACGCCGCCCGGCGCGGGGCTGATCGACGCGTGGGCCGCTAGTCGCGCCCGGAGAAGTAGCTGAGCAGCCGCAGGATCTCCAGGTAGATCCACACCAGGCTCAGCACCAGCCCGAACGCGCAGTACCAGGCGAACTTCTCGGGCGCGCCCGTCCGGACCCCGGTCTCGACCGCGTCGAAGTCGAGCAGCAGGAAGAAGCAGCCGACGAGGATCGCGGCGACGCTGAAGACGTAGGCGAGCGGGTTGCCGGGGTCGCGGATCCCGATGCCGTGGTCGCCGCCGAACAGGTGCACCACCCAGTTGACGAGCATCAGTCCGATCAGCGCGAGCGCGGCGGCCATGACGAACCGGGCGAACTTGGGCGTGACCCGGACGATGCGCAGCGCGTAGACGGCGAGGGTGGCGCCGAACGCCAGCGCCGTCCCGACCACCGCCTGGAAGACGACCCCGTGGTAGATGTCGTTGTAGGAGTGGCTGATGAGCCCGACGACGACGCCGTAGACGGCGGCGAACGCCAGTACCGTCGCCGCGTTCGCCTTGCGGCCGAACGCGATGAACGCCCAGATGCCGATCTCGGCGATGAGCGCCACGACCAGGACGGGCGGAGCGAGCGAGGTCGGCACCAGCGCCCAGGCCAAAGCCGCCGTGACCACCAGGGTCACGAACGTCAGGAACCCGCGGACGACGACGGCGTCCATGGTCATCGTCCTGGTGGCGGCCGGCGCGTACCCGGGCGCGGCGTACGCGGCTCCTCCGTAGGGCTGCCCGCCGTACCCACCGGCCCGCGGCTCGAAGGCGTTCCCCCGGAACGCGGGGTTTCTACTCTCCATCACATCTCCACTTCGGCTGACACGCCCCCGTGTAAGCCGCATTCCCCCTACTTGATCAGCCCGAAACCCCCCCGGCCCAGAACCGCACCGATCCCGCCCCCACCAAGCGAAGCCGAAGCCGAGCGCCCATTGCGAAGGCGAAGCCGAGCATGGGCCAGACGAACGCCGACCCCAACCCCCAGTAGAAAGCGATGGCGAAGCCGAGCCCACGCGAGGGCGAAGCCCGAGCATCGGGGGTTCCAGGGGGTCGCCCCCCTGGGCAAACACTGCGAGCCCGGCGAAGCCGACGGGAGATCGGCGAGCACGGTCCGCCGCCGCGAGCCCCGGCGAAGCCGATAGAGGATCGGCGAGCAGGGTTCGGCGCACGTGCCCCTGGTCGGACTCGAACCGACACACTGGCTCTTTTAGGGAGCCCGCCTCTGCCGTTGGGCTACAGGGGCGGCGTCATCATATCGAGTCAGTGGTCGTCGCGGCCGTCTCCAGGGGCCGTGATTGTGGAGCTCTGGCGGCCGGGTCCGGCCAGTGGAACGGTCCGGCCGGTCAAGGCGGGTTGTCAGATGTCGCGCTGGCGGCCGGCGGCGAGCTCGAACTCCTGGCGGGGCCATTCGAGTTCCCCGAGCGAGACGATCTCGCGGCGGAAGAACGCGGAGAGCGTCCAGTCCATGGTGATGCGGAACTTGCGGTTGACGGTCGGCATGCGCGACAGGTGGTAGGTGCGGTGCATGAACCACGCGGGCAGGCCGCGCAGTTTGAGCCCGTAGACGTTGGCGACGCCCTTGTGGAGGCCGAGGCCGGCGACCGAGCCGACGTAGGCGTGCACGTACGGTTTGCGGGGCTTGCCGCGCAGGTCCGCCACGATGTTGTCGGCCAGGCGCTTGGCCTGCCGGACGGCGTGCTGGGCGTTGGGGGCGGTGAAGTCGCCGGTGTCGGTGAGGTCGGGGACGGCGGCGTTGTCGCCGGCGGCGTAGACGCCGTCGAGCCCTTCGACGGTGAGTTCGGCGGTGGTCTTGATGCGGCTCTTGTCGTCCAGGGGGAGGTCGCTCTCCTTGACGACGGGGTGGGGTTTCACGCCGGCCGTCCAGACGAGGGTGCCGGCCTCGAACTCCTCGCCGTCGCTCAGCACGATGCGCCGCTTCTCGGCGGACTTGAGGAGCGTGTTCATCTTGACCTCGATGCCGCGGCGGCGCAGGGCCTCGGCGGTCCAGCGGCCCATCTCGGGGCCCACTTCGGGGAGGATGCGGTCGGTGGCCTCGACCATCATCCAGCGCATCTCCTTCTCGTCGATCGTCGGGTACCACTTGCAGGCGTCGCGGGCCATGTCCTCCAGTTCGGCCATGGCCTCGACGCCCGCGAACCCGGCGCCGACGAACACGAACGTGAGGGCGCGTTTGCGGACGGCCTCGTTGTCCGGGTTGGACGCGGCGATGTCGAGCTGGTGCAGGACGTGGTTGCGCAGGAAGATCGCTTCTTCGACGGTCTTGAAGCCGATCCCGCACTCGGCGAGGCCCGGGATGGGCAGGGTCCGCGAGATGGAGCCGAGGCTGACGACGAGCATGTCGTAGTCGATGTCCCGCTCCGGCACGCCGGAGGTGTGCGCTCCGGCGGGCCGGATGGTGAGCCGTCTGGAGGCGTTGTCGATCCGCGTCACGAATCCGTTGACGATGCGGCAGCGGTTCAGGACCTTGCGCAGCGGCGCGACGACGTGGCGGGGCTCCAGGTTCCCCGCGGCGGCCTCGGGCAGGAACGGCTGGTAGGTCATGTAGGACTGCGGGTCGATGACGGTGACGGCGACCTCGCCGCGGCGCAGTTCGCCGCGCAGCCTCTTCTGCAGGCGCAGGGCCGTGTACATGCCGACGTATCCGCCGCCGACGATCACGATCTGTTTCGTGCGCTGAATTGGCATATCCGGAGCGGTACCCGGTTCTGCCGCTGCCTCACGTCTTGCGGGGAGGTGTGAACTTCCTCGGCCCGCCCGACATCTCATTCGATGTACCACCAGAAGGGAGACCGCGAGGTCAGGGCCCGACGGGGGCGCCAAGCGGTCGCGGGCGGCGGACCGGTGCAGGGGCCGGTCCGCCGCACCACGGCCGCTTGGCCACGGCCCTGCCTCGCGGTCTTTCGGCGCGGCCGGGGAGAGCGCCACCAGGGTCTTCCGCGAGGGGACGGCGCGAACGATCGTGATTCCCGGTGGCGGCCGCGCCTACGAGCGGCTGCACTGGGCGGCGATCCCCGCCGACGACGAGGCGGGCGGGACCTGCGAGCCCGCCGCGACCGCCCTGAGGATGATCCCGCCGAACCAGACCGAGCCGTTGAGCGCGCTGTGGAAGTACGGGCCGGTCTGCCGGCACGGCGAGATCCGGCTGACGGCCCTCACCACCACCCCTCCGGCCTAGTGGAAGTCGCGGGCGCGTACGAACACCGCGTCCAGCATGTCTTCGGTGACGCGGCCGGTGAAGGTGTTCTGCTGGCTCGGGTGATAGCACCCCAGGAGCAGGACGGGGTCGCGCCGGGACGCCGACGGCGGTGGAGCCAGCTCGACCTCGGCGCCGTGGCCGAACTTCGGCCGGGGGCGCGGCACCGCGTACCCGGCCTGCTTCAGCGCGGGCCACACGCCCTGCCAGGCGAAACCGCCGAGGCACACGACGCAGCGGACGCTCGGGGCGACCTGCTCGACCTCGCGCGCGAGCCACGGCAGGCAGGTCGTCCGCTCCAGGGGCGTCGGCTTGTTGTCGGGCGGGGCGCACCGGACGGTCGCCGCCATCCGCGCGCCGATCAGCCGCTGCCCGTCGCCCGCGTGGACGCTGGTCGGCCGGGTCGCCAGCCCGACCCGGTGCAGGGACGCGAACAGCCAGTCGCCCGAGCGGTCGCCGGTGAAGATGCGGCCGGTGCGGTTGCCGCCGTGCGCGGCGGGGGCCAGGCCGACGATCAGGATGCGCGGCCGCTCGTCGCCCCATCCGGCGACGGGGCGGCCCCAGTACCGCTCGTCCGCGAACGCCCGGCGGCGCTGGACGGCGACCTTCTCCCGCCACTCCACGAGCCGGTCGCAAGCCCGGCACACCGACTGGCGGGCGCACAGCTCGTGCAGGTCCGGCGCCCCGGCGGCCAGCTCGACGACGTCGCCGGCGCCGTGCGCGACGGGGGTCGCGGGGGCGGCGGGATCTTCCGGCCACCCTGACCCGGGCGGCACGAACGGAGGGTTGGCGGGAGGCATACCACCGATCGTCCCACGCCACGGCCGGTGGCCGGGTTCCGCCCATGGCCGGTGGGAGGCGGGTCCGGTCGGTACGATGCGTTCGCCGGTCGGGGAGGCGGGTGTCTCGGCACGCGCGCTGTGCGAAGCGGGAGGCAGGAGTGTCGCAACCGGGCTGGTACCCCGACCCCTACGGCACGGGCAGCCTGCGCTGGTGGGACGGGAAGAGCTGGACCGAGCGGCTGAACCCCGAGACCGACCGCCCGCCCCGGCTCCCGCGCCGCGAGCAGCGGCGGGACACCGCGTCCGCGGGCGGGGAGCACCACACCGCCCCGCACGCGCCGACCTGGGACAGCGCCCCGTCCGTCCCCTCCCTGGACGTGAACGTGCGCGGCCTGCACCTGCACGCCGACCACCAGGGCGTCGCCCACGGGAACGCCTCGCTCGCCTGGCCGCGCGTGGAGTGGGTGGCGTACTGGGCGGCGGAGCGCCCGGCGGTCCCCGGCCACGCCCCCGGCACGCAGTGGATCTTCCAGGCGGGGCGGTACCCGTTCCGCGGCGGCCCCCGCGTGGAGGTGGTGATCGAACCGGGTGCGCTGCCCGGCCGCGCGGCGGGGCCGGGCGGCGAGCCGGAGCGGGTCTGGGGGCGGTTGATCCAGCTCTGCCAGGAGCACGCGGAGCCGCGGCTCGTCGAGGAGCTGGCCGGCCGCGTCCGCGCGGGCGAGTCGGTCGACGTGGCGCAGGGGCTGACCGTCCATCCGGGCGGCGTGCGCGGCGACCGGGTGTCGCTGAGCTGGTCGTCGATCTCCACCGCGACCGTCGACCGGGGCCGGGTCTGGATCCAGCAGGCCGGCGGCACCGCGCCGATCCTCTACGTCCCGCAGCAGAACCCGAACGCGGTGCTGATCCCCGCGCTGCTGGCGCGGCTCAGGTACTGAGGCCGAGCCCGTCTCGGGTCACGCCCAATGCCCGCAGCAGCCGACACCCATCCTTGCCAGCCGAGGACTCAGAACCTGTCTCGAAGTGGCCGCGGCCACGCACGCGAACGCGTGACCTGGCCGGTGGAGCGAAGCCGAAGGCGAGCGGACCCGGGCAGATCGCGAAGCGATGCCGCGTTCGCCCAGGCCAGGTCACGCAGCGAGCCGCCAGGCGAGCGAAGTGGGCCGGGACTCGATCAACACAGCGGTCAGACCAGCGACCAGGCGATGCCGTCGAGGATGTCGTGCTCGCTGACGACGACGGCCCCGAACCCGTACTCACGCATGATCCGGTCGAGGATGAGCGCGCCCGCCCCGATCACGTCGACGCGGCCGGGGTGCATGACGCCGAACTCGGCGCGCTCGGCGCGGGTGGCGTGCAGCAGCCGCCGCGTCACCTCGTGCACCTGCCCGGCGGTGATCCGCGCCAGGTGGATGCGGTCCGCCTCGTAGCGCGGCAGGTCGAGCGCGATCCCGGCGACCGTGGTGACGGACCCGGCGAGCCCCACGAGGGTGCGCGCCTCGTCCACCGGGACGGTCTCGCGGACGGCGGCGAGCGCGGTGTCGATGTCGGCGGCGGCGTTGGAGATCTGCTCGGGCGAGGGCGGGTCGTCCTTGAGGTGCCGCTCGGTCATCCGCACGCAGCCGATGTCGATGGAGCGGGCCGCGTCCGCCGAGGAGCTGCCGAGCACGATCTCGGTGGACCCGCCGCCGATGTCGACGACCAGGTAGGGGCGGGCGGGGCGCAGCTTCGCCAGCTCGCGGGTGGCGCCGGTGAACGACAGCGCGGCCTCCTCGTCCCCGCTGATCACCTCGGGGACGACGCCGAAGATGTCGACGACGCCGCTGACGAAGTCGGCCCGGTTGGCGGCGTCGCGGGTCGCGCTGGTCGCCACCACCCGGGTCTTGACCGGCCCGTGCCCGTCGCCGTGCCGCTCGATCAGCTCGGCGTACCCGCGCATCGCGGTGAAGGTGCGCTCCAGCGCGGCGGGCGACAGCCGCCCGGTCTGGTCGACCCCCTCCCCCAGCCGGACGATCTCCATCCGGCGCTCGACGTCGGTCAGCGTGGCGCCGGCCTCGCCGTCGCCGCCTCCGGCCTCGATGTCGGCGATCAGCAGGCGGACCGAGTTGGTCCCGCAGTCGATGGCCGCGACGCGCGTCACCGCGCCTCCCCGGGTTCAGGTTCCGATTCGACAGGTTCGACGGTCTCTACAGGTTCGATCTGAACACAGGGCCCCGAGCGCCACCAGTCGGGCAGCGCGTCCAGGGCCTCGCGGCCGAACGGGTTGACGCCCGGCACCGCCAGCTCGTGCGCGACGAGGGCGTGCAGGCACTTGACGCGCTCCGGCATTCCGCCGGCGCTCTGCATGCCCTCGGGAAGCGGTTCGACGCCGTCCTCGCGGGCGGCCTCGTCGCGGCGGCGCAGGTAGTCCTCGTGGGCGGCGGCGTACTTCGCCGCCAGGGACGGGTCGTCGACGAGCCTGGCCTGCATGTCGCGCATGACGCCGCTGCCCTCCAGCGTCCCGATGGCCGAGGCCGCCTTCGGGCACGTCAGGTAGAACAGCGTGGGGAAGGGCGTCCCGTCCGGAAGCCGCGGCGCCGTCTCGATCACGGCGGGCAGCCCGCACGGGCAGCGTCCCGCCACGCGGCGGACGCCGCGCGGCTCGCGTCCGAGCTGGGCCGCGACCGCGGCCGTGTCACGTGCATCGATCATGTATCCACCCGCGGATCCGGGGATCCGTTCTCCTCCGCGCCTCAAGGAACGTCAGCGGGGCCTGTCGGCGGCCTCCACCGACCGCCACAGCGTCTCGTACCAGGGCGGTCTGGTCTCCGTTCCGCCCCGGCGGGACTGCTGCCCGTCGCCTTCGCCGCCGTCCAGGACGATGTAGCACTTCACGTCAGGACGACAGTAATGGAGCCGCCGCGTCGCCTCACGCTCAATGTACGACTTGTCGCCCAGCTGTTGCTTGCGCTGGGCGAGGATCTCGACCTGGCGGCGGGACATCGCCTCCTGGCGGCGCAGGTCGGCGATCTCCTTGCGCTGGGCGATGTACTCCCGGACAGGGTAGGCGAGGCTCAGCGCGATCGCGCACATCACCACCGCGAGGATCGCGGCGCGGCTCGTCAGCGCCGGATTGGAACGGCGGGCCCGGCCGCCCCGCGCCCCGCGCCCGCCCGACCCGCGGTCGGCGTCGCCGCGGCCGGTCTCGTGGTCGTCGCCCTGCGCCATCGTGTCCCCTGCCTGTGGCTCGGCTGCCGGAAACCGGTGCCCGGCGGGACGGGGACGCCGCCCCGCCGGGTCGCGCGGCTCAGCCCTGCGCGTCGAAGCGCGGGAACGCGGCGGCGCCGGCGTAGCGCGCGGCGTCGTCCAGCAGCTCCTCGATGCGCAGCAGCTGGTTGTACTTGGCGACCCGGTCGCTGCGGGCGGGGGCGCCGGTCTTGATCTGGCCGCAGTTGGTCGCGACGGCGAGGTCGGCGATCGTGGTGTCCTCGGTCTCGCCGGAGCGGTGGCTCATCATGCAGCGGTAGCCGCTGGTCTGCGCGAGCGAGACGGCGTCGAGGGTCTCGCTGAGCGTGCCGATCTGGTTGACCTTGACCAGCAGCGCGTTGGCGGCGCCGGACTTGATGCCGCGCCCGAGCCGCTCGGGGTTGGTGACGAACAGGTCGTCGCCGACGAGCTGGACGCGGTCGCCCACGGCGGCGGTGAGGCCCTCCCAGCCGGCCCAGTCCTCCTCGTCGAGCGGGTCCTCGATGGAGACGAGCGGGTAGTTGCCGAGCAGCTCGCCGTAATAGGCGGCCATGTCGTCGGCGGACCGCTTGGTGCCCTCGAACGCGTACTGGCCGTCGGCGTGGAACTCGGTGGCGGCGACGTCCAGCGCGAGGGCGATGTCGCGGCCGGGGGTGAAGCCGGCCTTGCGGATCGCCTCCAGGATGAGGTCGAGGGCGTCCCGGTTGCTCGGCAGCTCGGGGGCGAAGCCGCCCTCGTCGCCGAGGCCGGTGTTCAGGCCCTTGGACTTCAGCACCGACTTCAGCGCGTGGTAGGTCTCGGCGCCCCAGCGCACCGCCTCGGCGAAGGTGGCGGCGCCGATCGGCGCGATCATGAACTCCTGGATGTCGACGTTGGTGTCGGCGTGCGCGCCGCCGTTCAGGATGTTCATCATCGGGACGGGCAGCAGGTGCGCGTTCGGGCCGCCCACGTAGCGGAACAGCGGCAGGCCGGCGGAGTCGGCGGCGGCCTTGGCGACGGCGAGGCTGACGCCGAGGATGGCGTTGGCGCCGAGCGCGGACTTGGCGGGGGTCCCGTCGAGGTCGATCAGCAGCTGGTCGATCAGGCGCTGGTCGGAGGCGGGGTAGCCGACGAGCTTCTCGTCGATGGTCTCGTTGACGGCCTTGACGGCCTTCCGGACGCCCTTGCCGCCGTAGCGCTCGCCTCCGTCGCGCAGCTCGACCGCCTCGAACTGGCCGGTGGAGGCGCCGCTCGGGACCGCCGCGTGCGCCTCGGTCCCATCGGCGAGCAGCACCTCGACCTCGACGGTCGGGTTGCCGCGGGAGTCAAGGATCTCCCGGGCGAGTACGGCCTCGATCGACGACACGGGGAACCCCCTGATGGTGCGGATGGTCGGTGCGGTCACCGAGCCTATCCGCGCGGCCCCGCCGCCGCCCAACCGCCTCGCCGTTGCCCGCCGGGACACGTACATAAGGGACGGCGGTCACGAAACCGCTCCACCTCGGCGACCGCATCGCGCCAGGAAGACGACTTGACGCGGAGAACGCCCGCCTTATCTACTAAGCAGGTCAAACAGACTTGATTGATAGGGAAACATCACAATGCATCGTGGACTCCGCGGGCGCGTCGCCGCCGTGGCACTGACCGTTCTCGTCGCAGCGGGCACGCTCGGCGCCTGCGGCGGCGATGAGGAGTCCGGCGGGGACGCGGCCCCGCTCCGGCTCGGCTACTTCCCGAACATCACCCACGCGACCGCCCTGGTCGGCGTCGAGAAGGGCATCTTCGCCAAGCACCTCGGCGCCGCGCCGAAGACCGCGACGTTCAACGCCGGCCCGGCCGCCGTCGAGGCGCTGTTCTCCGGCGCGATCGACGCGACGTTCGTCGGGCCGAACCCGTCCATCAACGCCTGGTCCAAGTCGCACGGCAAGGCCGTCCACATCATCTCCGGCGCGGCCTCGGGCGGCGTCTCGCTGGTGGTCAAGCCCGGGATCAAGGGCGTCCAGGACCTGCGCGGCAAGAAGATCGCGACCCCGCAGCTCGGCAACACGCAGGACGTCGCGCTGCGGTACTGGCTGAAGAAGAACGGCCTCACCGCGAACAAGGACGGCAGCGGGGACGTCAAGGTCGTCCCGCAGGAGAACGCCCAGACGCTGCAGACGTTCGCGCAGGGCGACATCGACGGCGCCTGGGTTCCCGAGCCCTACGCCTCGCGGCTGATCCTGGAGAACAAGGGCGAGAGGCTGCTCGACGAGAAGTCGCTGTGGCCCGGCGGCAAGTTCGTCATCACCAACCTGCTCGTCAGCCAGGAGTACGAGAAGAAGCACCCGGAGCAGGTCAAGAAGCTGCTCCAGGGCGTCGTCGAGGCCACCGACTACATCAACCAGAGCAAGGCGGACGCCGAGAAGGTCACCAACGACGCCCTCGCCAAGCTGAGCGGCAAGCCCCTGAAGCAGGACGTGCTGACCGCGGCCTTCAAGGAGATCGACTTCACCACGGACCCGGTCGCGTCCTCGCTGGTCGCGGGCGCGGCGCACGCCGAGGAGATCGGCCTGCTGGAGAAGACCGACCTGGCCGGCATCTACAACCTGGCCCCGCTCAACGACGTGCTCAAGGCGGGCGGGAAGGCACAGGTCAGCGACCGATGACCGCGGACACGGCGGTCCGCCTCAGCGAGGTCTCCAAGGCGTTCGGGACCGGCGGATCCGCGCTCCTCGCACTCGACAGGGTCTCCCTCGACGTGGCCCCCGGCGAGTTCGTGTGCCTGGTCGGCGCGTCCGGCTGCGGCAAGAGCACGCTGCTCAACCTGGTCGCCGACCTCGACCGCCCGAGCGCCGGGACGATCGACAAGGACGGCGCGCGGGTCGCGCTGATGTTCCAGGAGCCCGCCCTGTTCCCGTGGCTGACGGTGACCGGCAACCTCGAACTCGCCCTGAAGACGCGCGGCGTCCCCCGGGGCGAGCGGCGGAGCCGGGCGGGCCGGCTGCTCGACTCGGTGCACCTCGGCGGGTTCGCGGGCAGGCGCCCGCACCAGCTGTCGGGCGGCATGCGGCAGCGGGTCGCGCTGGCCCGCGCCCTCGCCCTCACCGAGGACGACGCCGGCGAGGGGCAGGGGACCGTCCTGCTGATGGACGAGCCGTTCGGCGCGCTCGACGCGATGACCCGCGACCTGCTGCACGACGAGATCGAGCGGATCTGGCGGGAGCGCGCCCTGACCGTGCTGTTCGTCACCCACAACGTCAGGGAGGCGGTGCGGCTCGGGGACCGGGTGGTGCTGCTCAGCAGCCGGCCCGGCCGGGTCGTGGAGGAGTTCCCCGTCCCGATGGAGCGGCCGCGGCGGATCGACTCCCCCGAGGTCGCCTCCCTGGCCGGGACCATCACCGACCGGCTGCGCGAGGAGGTCGTCCGGCATGGCGCATGACACGGTGAAGGGCGAGAGGCGGCTCGACCGCGAGCTGGCGGGCCTGGACGCGCTGGAGCTCGGCGGCACGGCGCGTGCCCGGCTCCTCCAGCGGGCGTGGTCGGCGGTGTGGCCGATCGTCGCGGCCGTGCTGATCGCGCTCGCGGCGTGGCAGCTGGTCGTGTGGAGCGGCTGGAAGGAGCCGTGGGTGCTCCCCGGCCCCCGGGACACGCTCCCGGTGTTCTGGGACCAGCTCACCTCGGGGCGGTTCTGGGACGCCGTCGCCCTGACGATGCGGCGTGCGGTCGTCGGGTTCGCCTTCGCCGTGGCCGTGGGCGTCGTGGTCGGCGCGCTGGTGGCCCGGTTCCGGGTGCTGCGCCGGGCGTTCGGGTCGCTGATCACCGGTCTGCAGACGATGCCGTCGATCGCCTGGTTCCCGCTCGCCATCCTGCTGTTCCGGCTCAGCGAGAGCGCGATCCTGTTCGTGGTGATCCTCGGCGCGGCCCCGTCGATCGCCAACGGGCTGATCGCGGGCGTCGACTACACGCCGCCGATCCTGCTGCGCGCGGGGAAGGTGATGGGGCTGCGGGGCCTCGCGCTGTACCGGCATCTGATCATGCCGGCCTCGCTTCCCTCGTTCGTGGCGGGGCTGAAGCAGGGCTGGGCGTTCGCGTGGCGCAGCCTGATGGCGGGCGAGCTGCTGGTCGTCATCGGCGACACGACCTCGCTCGGTGTGCTGCTGTCGCAGGCCAGGGAGCTGAACAACACCGCCGACATGATCTCCTACATGCTGATGATCCTGGTCCTCGGCATCGTGATCGACCAGCTGTTCGGCCTGGTGGACGGGGCGATCCGGCGCCGCTGGGGCGTCGACGAGGGGCGCTGACAATCTTTTACCCGCCGACCTGGATGGGGTCCGCCCTGTCCAGGTAGGAACTCCCCGGTACTGACATGACGTGCAGCGCACCAGGGAGGTCGTCATAGGCGTCCGGCTCCGCCGGCCGTCCCCGAGCGGCTGGATCTGGCGAGCCGCGCTGCGCCACCCGGAGATCCGGTTCCGAGTGACGGTGGCGGCCTCGCTGATCGCCTTCGTGCTGTCGTCGGCGCTGAGCGCGGTGCTGCTGACCCAGCTCAAGCAGGACGCCGACCAGGACCTCGTGCGGGCGCTGGCGCGCGACAACCGGCGGACGGCGACGGCGATCGAGACCGGGCAGCTGACTCTGGACATCTCCCCCACCACCGACAGCCTCCAGCAGGTGGTGGACCAGCAGGGCCATGTGGTCGCGGCCACCCCGCGGATGCGGGGCCGCCCCGCGCTCCGGTTCCCGCCGCCGCCGCCGTTCGAGGAGCGCCGGGTGGGCCGCGTCTGCGGAATCGACGCGCCGGGCGGCCCCTGCTTCGTGATCGTCGAGCGCCGGGTGGGACTCGGACCGGACGCGCTGTTCATCAACTCGCTCGCCCCCGTGCCGGGGCCGCTGCCGCGTCCGGTGACAGGGGTGCTGATACTGCTGGGCATCCCTTTCATCACCCTGCTCGCCGGCTACGGGACGTGGCTGTCGGTGAGCCGGGCGCTGCTCCCGGTCGAGGGGATCCGCCGCGAGCTGGACGAGATCACCGCCACGGACCTGGAGCGCCGCGTCCCGGAGCCGCACCGCCGCGACGAGGTGGGGCGGCTCGCCGAGAGCGTGAACGCCACCCTGAACCGCCTGGAGGAGGCCGTCGCGCGGCAGCGCGCGTTCGTCACCGACGTGTCGCACGAACTGCGCAGCCCCCTCACCGCGCTGCGCATGGAGCTGGAACTGGCGCTGTCGGCCCCCGAGGACACCGACATCCCCGCCGCGCTGCGCGCCATCCTGGTCAACACCGAGCGGCTGTCGGCGGTGGTGGACGACCTGCTCGCGCTCGCCCGGCTCGACGCCGACCGCACCGCCTCCCCCATGGAGCGGGTGGACCTGACCGAGATCACCGACCAGGAGGTGCTGCGCCGCCCCCGCCGCGTCCAGGTGACGGTGCTGGCGGAGGGCCCCGTGACGGTGCGGGGCGGGCGCAGCGACCTGGCACGGCTGCTGACCAACCTCATCGACAACGCGGACCGGCACGCCGCCAACGAGGTGACGGTGATCCTGCGCACGGAGAAGCCCGCCACCGCCGTGGTCGAGGTGATCGACGACGGCACGGGCGTCCCGCCGGAGGACCGCGAGCGGGTGTTCGAGCGGTTCGCGCGCCTGGCCGAGGGCCGGCACCGCGACGCCGGCGGCACCGGCCTCGGCCTGGCGATCTCCCGCGACATCGCCGAGGCGCACGGCGGGTCGCTGATCCTCACCGACCGCATCGACGGCGTCCCCGGCGCCCGCTTCGTCCTGCGCCTCCCCCGCGACGACCTCCCGGGGTAGCCGTCCCCGCGGGACGGCCACTCCAGGGCGGGACGTCAGGCCAGGTCGGCGGCGGTCACGGAGACCTCGATCTCCGCGGTGGGCTCGACGCCCATGGCGCGGGCGAGCTTGCGGAAGGCGCGGGCCTCGTCCGGGCGGCTCCGCCGCTCCAGGGTGCGGGCCAGGGCCTCGTACGCCCAGCCGTTGCCCGGGTCGAGCTCGACCAGGCGGCGGAGCGTCTCCTCGGCGCGGCCGAGCTGGGCGCTGTGGAAGTAGGCGCGGCCGAGCAGCTCGACCGCGGCGCGGTTGCCCGGGTCGCCGTCGACGATCGGGGCCAGCATGCGCGCCGCGCCCGCGTAGTCCCGGGCGTCGAAGAACAACGTCGCGCGCTCGAACTCCTCGTAGGTGGTCATGCCTGCGGAACCGGGGACGGCCGGGCTTTGTTCCCGGCCCGGCCGCCCCCGGGCGCTCAGGTCATCCCGAGATCGGCGCGAAGCCGCTCGCGCTCGGCCTCCAGCAGGTCGATCTGCCCCTGCAGCTCCTCACGCTGGGCGAGGTACTGACCGGAGTCCACCATGTCCGTGGGGTCGCCGGACGGCGCGGGAAGGTCCGCGCGCAGCCGCTTCAGGGATTCCTCGATGTCGCGGAGCCTCGCGCGCCGGTCGTCCTCGGTCTCACTCTGGTTCATGTGCCTCCTCCTCCGGCTCTGCATGCCCGCACCGGAGCCGTCCTCACCTCGGCGGGGCCGTCAGATGCGCAGGACGGTCTTGCCGCGCGCGCCGCCCAGCCGGTTGTCGGCCAGGGCGTCGGCCGCCCGCTCCAGCGGGACCTCCCGCTCGACCCGGACGCGCAGCGCGCCCGCGTCGATGAGGTCGGAGAGGCGGTCCAGCAGCTCGGCGGAAGGCTGCGTCTGGAAGTTGACGCCGCGCAGCCCCTTCGCCTCAAGGGAGTCGGGGTTCACCGACCAGGTGGTGGAGATGTAGGTCCCGCCGGGACGCAGCAGCTGCGCGAGGTGCTCGGCCGACCGGGTGTCGCCGGCGGTGTCGAGGATGGCGTCGATCCCGCCGGTGTGGACGGCGAGCACCTGCCGGTTGAGGTCGCCCGCGGAGTGGTCGACCGTCTCGTCCGCGCCGAGGCGGCGCATCGTGCCCGCCATGTCGTCGCGCGCGGTCGCGATGACCTTGGCGCCGGCGCGGGAGGCGAGCTGCACCGCGCCCTGGCCGACGCCGCCGGTCGCTCCCACCACGAGGACGGTCTGGCCGGTGTCGATCCGCGCCTGGTCGACCATGGCGAGCGCGGTCGCGCTCGCGGTCGGCACCGCCGCCGCCTGCGTGTAGATCATCCCTTGCGGCATCCGCGCGACCGGGCCGTCCTCGCGGACGAGGGCGTACTCGGCGTAGCTGCCGAGCCCGCGCTCCACCATGGCGAAGGCCCCGTAGACCTGCTCGCCGTGCCGCAGCCGGGTCACGCCCTCGCCGGCCTCCTCCACGACGCCCGCGCCGTCCCGGCCGAGGATCAGCGGGAACGGCACGTCGACGGAGTCCTTGAGCATGCCTTCGGCGATCTTCCAGTCCAGCGGGTTCAGTCCGGCGGCGATCACCCGCACCAGGATCTCGCCGGGCCCCGGCTCCGGGCGCGGCAGGTCCATGAGCGCCGGCGTGGCGCCGTACTCCGACACGGCGATGGCTCGCATGACGATCGTCCCCCGAAATGGATCAGCGCGGGCGTCGCGTCCCGCTGTCGATCTTCCCGTGTCGATCTACCCCGCGACCGGACGATCACACGTCGGCGCAGGTCACACGGGCGCAGGTCACACGGGGGCGCGGGTCACGCGGGGGCCTGCCGGGGCGGTCCGCCGGGTTCCGGGGCGGGCGTGGCGGGCGGGAGCGTGGGGCGGCCGCCTCCCCCGCGCCCGCCGCCGGGCCTGCGCCCGGCGCCCTTGCTGACGTGCAGCGTGATGGTGTCGCCCGGCTCGGCCGACGCGGGCGACATGCCGGCGACGGTGCCCTTCGGGAACCGGCGGGAGGCCACCGGCGCGCCGATCCGGGCCCTGAACCCGGCGGCGCGGAGCCTGGCGGCGGCCTCGCCCGGCTTCATGCCGCGCACGTCCGGCACCCTGGCCCGGTCCTCACCCGAGCCCCTGCTGAAGTAGCGCGACGGCGGCCGGTGGAACGAGCCGGGATCGGTGTGCGACAGCGCCCCGAGCATGCTCTGCCGCCAGATCGGCGCCGGGATCGTCGCCCCGAACACCGACCCGTAGCACCGGCCGTCCATGCACAGGTTCTCCATCGGGTGCCTGTAGCCGCCGCGCGGGTCGCCGACCCACACGGCCGCGGCCAGGTCCGGGGTGTACCCGGCGAACCAGGCGGCGGAGAAGTTGTCGACGGTCCCGGTCTTGCCCGCGGCGTCGCGCCCGAGGCCCATGCCGCGCGCGGTGCCCTTGGTCAGGACGCCGCGCAGGACGTAGTTGACGGCGTCCGCGACGCCCTCGTCCATCGCCCGCTCGCAGTGGCGCCCCGGCACCTTCAGCCTGCGGCCGGAAGCGGCGCGGATCTCGCGGATCGCGATCGGCTCGCAGTACCGGCCGCGGGCCCCGAACGCCGCGTAGGCCGCCGCGAGCCGCAGCGGGGAGACGGGGTTGAAGCCCAGCGTGAACGAGGGGTACTGCTCCAGCGGCTTGCCGTTCGCCTGCTTCATCCCGAGCCGTTCGGCCATCTTCACGGTGTCGCAGAGGCCGACCTTCTTCTCCAGGGCGAGGAAGAACGTGTTGACCGAGTGGTGCGTCCCGGTGACGAGGCTGAACTGCTTGCCGCCCTCGCCGTCGGCGGAGTTGCGCAGGGACGCGGACGGGTCGCCGACGCGGTCCCCGTCGCAGTTGCGGTAGCCGACGGGCGTGTAGGCGCGCGGCGCCATCATCCGGGTCCCGAACGGCATGCCCTCGTCCAGCGCCGCGGCCAGTGTGAACGCCTTGAACGTGGACCCGGCCTGCATGCCGATGCTGGAACCGTGGCTGGCGTCGGCGGCGAAGTTGATCCACGTCTTGCCGCGGTCCCGGTCGGGGCCGAGCTCGCGGTCCACGGCCATCGCCTTGATCTCGCCGGTGCCCGGCTGCACCATCGCCTCGGCGGCGGCCTTGTGCGCGGAGTTCTTCGGCGGGACGTGCCGGTCGACGGCGCGCTGCGCGGCCTTCTGGGCGCGCCGGTCCAGGGTGGTGCGGATCGTCAGCCCGCCGCGCTTGAGCAGCTTCTCCCGGTCCTCGGCCGTCTTGCCGAACACGGGGTCGGTGAGGATCTCGCGCTGGACGTAGTCGCAGAAGAACGGGGCGTCGCTGGTGACGCAGCCGCTCCGCACGTTGTCGACGTCCAGCCTGACGGGCGCCCGCCTGGCCGCGGCCGCCTTGGCCGGGTCGAGCCAGCCGAGCTCGGCCATCCGGGTCAGCACGGTGTCGCGGCGCTCCCGCGCCGCGCCGGGATGGCGGATCGGGTCGTAGGCGTAGGGGTAGCGGACGACGCCGGCGAGCAGCGCCGCCTCGGGCAGCGTCAGCTCGGACGCGTGCTTGGAGAAGTAGTGCCGCGACGCCGCCTCGACGCCGTAGGCGCCGTCGCCGTAGTAGGCGATGTTGAGGTAGCGGCGCAGGATCTCGTCCTTGGTGAACCGCTTCTCCAGCGCCACCGCGTACTTCAGCTCGCGGATCTTGCGGGCGGCCGAGACCTCCCGGGCCTCCTGCCGCTCGGCGTCGGTGTCGGCCTGGGTGAGCAGCAGGTTCTTCACGTACTGCTGGGTGATGCCGGAGCCGCCCTGCGTCACCTGGCCGCTGCTGAGGTTGCTGGCGAGCGCCCGCAGGGTGCCCTGCGCGTCGATGGCGCCGTGCTCGTAGAAGCGGCTGTCCTCGATCGCCAGCACCGCCTGGCGCAGCACCGGGGCGATCTTGTTGAACGGGACGTCGACGCGGTTCTGGTAGAAGAACGTGGCGAGGGTGGAGCCGTCCGCGGCGAGGATCTTCGAGCGCTGCGGGACTCCGGAGGTCGTCAGCCCGTCCGGCTCGGCCTCGAACCAGCCGGCGGCGTCGCGGGCGCCGACGCCCGCCGTGCACGCGGTGGGCAGCAGCATGAGCGCGACGAGCAGGCCTGCCAGGCCGCCGAAGGCGCCGAGCCCGCGCACGGCGCGGGCCTTCTCGGCGCGGGTCGTCGACGGGGTCAGCAGGCGGCGCGGGCGGCGGCGCCGCGCCGCGGGGGCTCCCGGCCCGGGATCCCCTGCGTCACTTCCGGCCTCGGTCGGCACGCGCTCAGAGTAGACGCGCCTTCCCGAGCGGACCACCCCATCGGCGAGGTTCCGCCCGTTATCCTCCGAATCAGGCGTCGCGCCGCTCGCGCCGCTCCCAGGCCCGGACACGGTCCCGGAATACCCGGGAAACGGCGCGCAACTCCGACTCCGCGTCCACGCCCCGCTCACCCGCCTCCCGGACCAGCGCGAACAGCCGTCCGCCCAGCTCGGCCCCGGCCTCCTCCGCCAGCCCCTCGGCGAGGGCGGGCGGGGCGTCCATGCGCCCGGCGCGGCGCTGCAGCTGCGCCGCCAGCGACAGCGCGGGCTGGCCCATCGGCACGCCGTCGAGCGCCGAGGCCTCCGCGCCGCTCTTCTCCGCGCGCTCGGCCGCCTTGATCTGCTCCCAGTTGGCGTTGACCTCGTCGGCGCCGGAGACGGTGACGTCCCCGAACACGTGCGGGTGCCGCCGGACGAGCTTGTCGACGATCGCGCCCGCCACGTCGTCGATCGTGAACGCGGTCCCGTCGTCGCGCTCGGCGGCCACCACCGAGTGGAACGCCACCTGCATCAGCACGTCGCCCAGCTCCTCGCGGAGCGCGCCGTAGTCGCCGGCCTCGACGGTGTCGAGGACCTCGTAGGCCTCCTCCAGCAGGTACGGGACGAGGGTCGTGTGCGTCTGCTTGCGGTCCCACGGGCACTCGCGGCGCAGCGTGTCCATCACCGACACCAGGTCGAGCAGCCGCGCGCCCGGCAGGTCGTAGGAGCCGTGCAGCACCTCGACGTCCAGCGGGTCGTCGACGACCAGGGCCCCGATCCCGCGCATCAGCGCCTCGTCGCCCTCGGGCGCGGCCACCCACAGCACGTCCGCGCGCCGTGCGTCGGCCACCAGGAGCGCCGGGTCGGGCTCCTCCACGAGGTCCGGGACGACACCGGCGTCGAGGAGCGCGGGCAGCAGCGGGTGCCCGTCCCGGAGGCGGACGGCGTCGGCCGACCGGAGCGCGTCCCAGGCCCGCCAGGTCAGCAGGCCCGGCGCGACCCGGTGCGTGGTCGCCAGCAGGGTGAGGCTCATGGGCCTCAGATACCCGAATCGGGGCTGGACAGCCGGTAGACGATCGGGGCGACCTCGAACTTGGCGGGGTCGTAGTGCCCGTAGCGCGGGTTGACCTTGATGTGCATGCCGGCGGCGGTGCGCTGGAACAGCTCGTTCCACTGCCGGCCGGCCTGCTCGGTCGCCGGGTTCAGCCGGTTGTTCAGGTCGGCGCCGAACCGCTGCATGACCGCCAGCTGCGTCGCCACCAGCCGGGCGAGGTCGCGGGAGTGCGCGCGGGGCAGCCCGCTCGCCAGCGTGATCGACTGGGCCCCGCCCTGGCGGTCCAGGGCCTGGAGCGCGCCGTCGACCTGCCCGCCGGTCACCTCGACGCCCGCACGCCGCGCCACCCGGTCGGCGACCCTGAAGTTGATCAGCAGGGTGAGCGCGCCCTGCAGGTCGGACTCGGAGTCGCCCGCGACCTGCGGCGCCGGGTTGGCGGGGTTCGCGCGCAGCTCGTTGGCCGCCGGGTCGGAGCGGAACTGCTCGCGCCAGTCGCGGACGGTCTGGCTGAGGGTGCTGACGGTGATGCGGTCGTCGCCGACGAGTGCGGCGGTGCCGACCTTCGGGGAGCCGCCGCAGCCGGCCAGCGCGGCGGCCGCCAGCACGGCCGCCACCGCCGCCTTCACGGACTTACCAGGCACGGATTCCTCGTCTCGTCGCTCGATCGGGGCGGCGCCAGCCTAGCGCCGCGCCGCGGACTCCAGGAACAGGGCGTCCACCAGGTCGGTCGCCCACTTCAGCAGCTCCTGGTCGCGCAGCGGGCGGCCGCCGAGCTGCGCGGTCTTCGGCGCGGGCACGAGCAGGGTGTCGGTAGCCGGCTTCAGGATGCTCTTGGGGTACAGCCGCTGCAGCCTGACCTGCTTGGAGTCGGGCAGGTGCACGGGCGTGAACTTGACGAAAGTGCCCTGGAGCGTGACGTCGCTCAGCCCCGCCCTGCGGGCCTTGGCCCGGAACCGGGCGACCTCCAGCAGGTTCAGCACCGGGACGGGCAGCGGGCCGAACCGGTCCTTCAGCTCGTCGTGCACCGCGCCGATCTCGTCCTCGGAGGTGATCGCGGCGATCCGCCGGTAGGCGTCCAGCCGGAGCCGCTCGCCCGGCACATACTCGTGCGGCAGGTGCGCGTCGACGGGCAGCTCGACCTTGGTCTCGACGGCCTCCGGCTCGCCGCCGCCCTCCTTCAGCTCCCGCACCGCCTCGCCGACCATCCGGACGTACAGGTCGAACCCGACGCCCGCGACGTGCCCCGACTGCTCGGCGCCCAGGATGTTGCCCGCGCCGCGGATCTCCAGGTCCTTCATCGCGACGTACATGCCGGCGCCGACCTCGGTGTGCTGCGCCAGCGTCGCGAGCCGCTCGTGCGCGGTCTCGGTGAGCGGCTGCTCCGGCTGGTAGAGGAAGTAGGAGTAGGCCCGCTCCCGGCCGCGCCCGACGCGGCCGCGCAGCTGGTGGAGCTGCGACAGCCCGTACATGTCGGCGCGGTCGACGATGAGGGTGTTGGCGTTCGGCACGTCCAGCCCGGACTCCACGATCGTGGTCGCGACCAGGACGTCGTAGTTCTTCTCCCAGAAGTCGACCATGACCTTTTCGAGCTCGTTCTCGTTCATCTGGCCGTGCGCGACCGCGATCCGCGCCTCCGGGACGAGCCGCGCCAGGGTCGCCGCGACCTTGTTGATGGACCGGACGCGGTTGTGCACGAAGAACACCTGGCCCTCGCGCAGCAGCTCGCGCCGGATCGCCGCGGCGATCTGCTTCTCCTCGTAGGGGCCGACGAACGTCAGGACGGGGTGGCGCTCCTCCGGCGGGGTGAGGATCGTCGACATCTCCCGGATGCCGGTCAGGCCCATCTCCAGCGTCCGCGGGATCGGCGTCGCCGACATGGCGAGCACGTCCACCTGCGTCCGCAGCCGCTTCAGCTCCTCCTTGTGCTCGACGCCGAACCGCTGCTCCTCATCGATGATCACCAGGCCGAGGTGCTTGAAGCGGGTCTGCGACGACAGGATCCGGTGCGTGCCGACCACGACGTCCACCGAGCCCTCCGACAGCCCGCTCAGCGTCTCCCCGATCTCCTTGTCGGACTGGAACCGGCTGATCGGCTTCACCACCACGGGGAACGCCGCGAACCGCTCGGCGAACGTCGACAGGTGCTGCTGCACCAGCAGCGTCGTCGGCACGAGCACCGCGACCTGCCGCCCGTCCTGGACGGCCTTGAACGCCGCCCGCACGGCGATCTCGGTCTTGCCGTAGCCGACGTCGCCGCAGATCAGCCGGTCCATCGGGACGGCCCGCTCCATGTCGCCCTTCACCTCGTCGATGGCGGCGAGCTGGTCGGGCGTCTCGTTGTAGGGGAAGGCGTCCTCCAGCTCCCGCTGCCACGGGGTGTCGGGCGCGAAGGCGTGGCCGGGGCTCGCCATCCGGGCCGAGTAGAGCCGGATCAGCTCCCCGGCGATCTGCTTGACCGCCTTGCGGGCGCGGGACTTGGCCTTCTGCCAGTCGGCGCCGCCGAGCCGGTGCAGGCTGGGCGCCTCGCCGCCGACGTAGCGGGTGAGCTCCTCCAGCTGGTCGGTCGGGACGAACAGCCGGTCGCTCTTGGCGTACTCCAGGATCAGGTACTCGCGCGTGGCGCCCTGGACCGTGCGGCTGACCATCTCCACGTACCGCCCGACGCCGTGCTGCTCGTGCACCACGTAGTCGCCCGGCTTGAGCTGGAGGGGGTCGATGCCGCCGCGCCGCCGCGACGGCATGCGCCGCGCGTCGCGCGTGGACGACTTCTGCCCCGACAGGTCGGTCTCGGTCAGCACCGCGAGCTTGACCGACTCCCAGGTGAACCCGTTCTCCAGCAGCCCGGTCGTGACGGTGACCACCGACGGGTCGGGCGCGCCGGCCACGTCGGCGAGCCGCGCGCCGACGCCCTCCTCCCGGGCGAGCTGGGCGAGCCGCTCGGCCGGTCCGTGCCCGGCGGTGACCAGCACGACGCGCCAGCCGCCGTCCGTCCAGCCCTTGAGGTCGCCGACGACGCGGGAGGTGTCGCCCCGGTACGCCTCCGCGGGCTGCACCCCGAGGCTCAGCGACTCCGCGGCGCCGGGGGTTTCGCCGTCCGGGAGCTCGCCGTCCGCGCCGCCCGCCGCGAGCGGGCTCAGCGCCGTCACGCTCCACCGCGGCAGCCCCAGCTCCGCGCTGTGCGCGCGGACCTCCTCCAGCGAGCGGAACGCCGCGGCGCCGAGGTCGATCGGCGCCTCTCCCCCGGCGGCGGCGTTGACCCAGCTCGCCTCCAGGAACTCCTGGCTCGTGCGGACCATCTCGACCGACCGGGTGCGGATCCGCTCCGGCTCGCAGACCAGCAGCGCCGACCCGTCCGGCAGCAGGTCGGTCAGCAGCTCCATGCTCTCGGCGAGGACGGGCGAGAACGCCTCCATGCCCTCGACGGTGTCGCCGTCGGCGATCCGGTCGAGGATCTCCTCCAGGGCCGGGTGCTCCCGCGCGAGCAGCCTCGCGCGCTCGCGCACCTTCTCCGTCAGCGGCAGCTCGCGGCAGGGGGGCGCCCACAGCCCGCCCTGCGCGACCTCCAGGGACCGCTGGTCCGCCGCCTTGAAGTAGCGGATCTCCTCGACGGTGTCGCCCCAGAACTCCACCCGCAGCGGGTGCTCCTCGGTCGGCGGGAACACGTCGAGGATCCCGCCGCGCACCGCGATCTCGCCGCGCTTCTCCACCAGGTCGACGCGGTGGTACCCGGCCTCCACCAGGCGCCGGACCGTGTCGTCCATGTCGGCGTCCTCGCCGGAGGCGAGCCGCACCGGCTCCAGGTCGGCGAGCCCGGACACGATCGGCTGCAGCACCGCGCGGACCGGCGTCACCACGACGTCCAGCGCGCCGCCCTTCGCCGAGACGTCCCCGGCGGGCGGGCCGCCCGCACCCGGGTGGACGAGGCGGCGCAGCACCGCCAGCCGCTGCCCGACCGTGTCCGAGCGCGGCGACAGCTTCTCGTGCGGCAGCGTCTCCCACGCCGGGAAGTGCGCGACGCGCTCGGGGGCGAGCAGGCTCGACAGGGCGGCGGTCAGGTCCTCGGCCTCGCGGCCGGTCGCGGTCACCGCGAGCACGACGCCCTCGCCGTCCGCGCGCAGGCGGCGGCTCAGCGCGGCGGCCAGGATCGGCCACAGCGCGGCGGGTGCGACGATCTCCCGGTCCGTGCGCGGCCGCGTGAGCGCGCTCCGCAGACCGGGGTCGGTGCACGCAAGGTCAACAAGTCCAGAAAGCGTCATTATTAGCCCGATATTCGCCCACAAATGGCCAATCACCCCGAGACAGGGCAGGCCGAAAAACCGGAATCCAGCCGGACCCGGTACCGCGTACAAGCGTACGCGCCCCGCGCGGCGCTCGTTCAGGCGGCGCCGAAGGCTCCCGACCGGGGCCACGGCTCGCCGTCCGCACCCTGACCGGCGAGGACGGCGACACGGCCGTCGCCAAGAAAAAGCAAATAGCGGACGGAGCGCAGCCAAGCGATTACGCTGCGAGATTGTGACCGATCTGCGTACGTCGCCGGTCAACGGCGGCGATCTCTTCTCAGAACGCGCCCGCCAGTACGCCCTAGAGAAGCCCCTGCAGCGGATCCAGGTCCTCGAAGCGGGCTGCGGCTGGGGGACGGGGCTGGACCTCGGCGACCGCGAGCGCGAGGTCACGGGGGTCGACCTGGAGTCCCCTGAGCTGCGCGCCTACACCTGCGAGCGGCCCGACCTCGACGCCTGGCACCTCGGCGACCTGCGCACCGTCCCGCTGCCGCCGCGCGCCTTCGACATCGTCCACGCCTCGTACCTGATCGAGCGCGTCCCGCACGCCGAGCTGGTGCTCGACCGGTTCGTCGCCGCGCTGAAGCCCGGCGGGCTGCTGCTGGTGCACCTGCGCGACCGCGACACCGCGTTCGGGTTCCTGGACCGCACGCTCCCGCGCTGGCTGCGCGCGTCCGGCCGGCGCCGCGTCCGGCCGGGGCGCGCCCCGGCC
>NZ_JBFARL010000121.1:0-25362 GCF_040674655.1 Actinomadura sp. NPDC049753
GCGACCAGCGGCCGGGCCCCCGGCCGGTGCGCGCCCTCGGGCGGCCCCACCGGCGGGCCGGCCTGCGGACCGAGCCCGTCCAGCATCCGCGCCAGCAGCCGGGTGCCGAGCGAGCGGGAGTACCAGGCGGTCCCGTGGACGCAGCCGAGGTCGGTGCCGAGCGGCAGCCCGCACCCGTCGAGCACCACGACCGCCCCGGCGGCCGCCGCCACGAAGTCCTCGTTGGGCCGCTCGGGGCTGCCCTGGTCCGTCGCCCATTCCACCCGCATGTCCACACGTCCTCCCGTCGGCGGTGCCCCAGTATGGCCGGACGGCACGCGCCCCGCTCTCAGACGAGGACGGCGCGGTCGTCGATGCGCGCGACCGCGCGGACGGGGGCGCCGTCCGCGCCCGCCAGGGCCAGTGGGAAGAGGGAGACCTCGATCGCGCAGCCCGCGGCCTGGGCGTCGGCGAGACGTCCGAGACCGGTCAGGTTCTCGGCGATCACGGCTCCGGCGCCGCAGAGGACGCGGTGGGCGGCGAGCGAGAAGTCGTCCGAGCCCGGCGGCGGGGTCCGGTCCACGCTCAGCGCGTCGATGCCCACCGTCCTGACGCCCGCGGCGACGATGGCCTCCGCGGTCTCGGGCGCCGGATAGGGGTGGGCCAGGTAGCCGCCGGTCCCCCAGTGCCGCGACCAGCCCGTCGCGATGAGCAGGACGTCGCCCGGCGCGAGCCCCGGCGGGACGGCGCCGGGCGGTATCGGCGCGCGGGGCGGCAGGCCCCGGACGTCCATCACCACGGCCGGGCCGGTGAAGCGCTCCAGCGGCAGCTCGTCCAGCCTCGGCAGCGCGTCGTCGATGTGGAAGGGGGCGTCGACGTGCGTGCCGGTCTGCGACCCCAGGTGCAGCCGCAGCACGTTCACCCCGGCGTCCGCGACCGTGAGGGCCGGGACGGCCTCCACCTCGGGGTCGCCCGGATAGACCGGCATGCCCGTGACGATCGGCACCGACAGGTCGACCAGCTCAACGCCCATGTATTCGATTATCCCGGCCGCCGCCCCAGCCGATAGCGTTGCGACGTGTTGCCACATGTGACCGCCATCCGCTACGTGACGCCGCTCCGCGAGGGCGGATCGCTCCCGGGCGTCGTCGAGGCCGACGACCTCGGCACCTACGTCATGAAGTTCCACGGGGCCGGGCAGGGCCGCAAGGCGCTGATCGCCGAGGTGATCGCCGGTGAGCTGGCGCGCCGGCTCGGCCTCCGGGTGCCCGAGCAGGTGCTCATCGACCTGGACCCGGCGATCGGGCGTCACGAGCCCGACCCCGACGTGCAGGACCTGCTGAAGGCCAGCCCCGGCTGGAACCTCGGCGTCGACTTCCTGCCCGGGTCGCTCGGCTTCGATCCGCTCGGCTGGAGCCCCGACCCCGGCTTCGCGTCCCGGGTGCTGTGGTTCGACGCGTTCATCGGCAACGTCGACCGCAGTTGGCGCAACCCCAACATGCTCGTGTGGCACGGCGACGTGTGGCTCATCGACCACGGCGCGAGCCTCATCTTCCACCACGCGTGGCCGAACGCGGCCCGGCTGTTCTCCGGCCCCTACGACGTCGAGGACCACGTGCTGACCCCGTACGCGACCCGGCTGGAGGAGGCCGAGGCCGAGCTCGCCCCGAAGATCACCGAGGGGCTGCTGCGCGAGGTCGCCGGCCTCGTCCCGGACCACTGGCTGGAGGGCGAGCCCGGCTTCGCCGACCCGGGGGCGCTCCGCGACGCCTACCTCGACATCCTGCTGCCGCGCGCCGGGAAGCCGCGCGAGTGGCTGCCCGCCCTCGACGTCAGCTCCCACCGTCCGGACACCTCCGCGCGGCGCGGCCAGAACCGTCCCGGCTGGCTCGGGGGCGCCTCATGACCGCCGGCAGGACGACCAACATCAGGACGGCGGCCGAGCCGACGGTGTTCGAGTACGCCGCGCTGCGCGTCGTCCCGCGCGTCGAGCGGGGCGAGTCCATGAACGTCGGCGTGGTCGTGTACTGCCGCGCCCTCGACTACCTCGGATGCCGCACGCACCTGGACGAGCGGCGCCTGCTCGCCCTGGACCCCTCGCTCGACCTCGCGGGCGTCCGGTCCGCGCTCACCGCGGTGGACGCGGTGTGCTGCGGCGGGGAGCGCGCGGGCCAGGCAGCGCGGGAGGCCCCGGGCGCGCGGTTCCGGTGGCTGACCGCGCCGCGCAGCACGATCGTGCAGCCGGGTCCGGTGCACGCGGGGCTCACCGGGGATCCGGCCGCCGAGCTCGACCGCCTTCTCGACCTGCTCGTGCGGTAGCGGCATGTCCGCTGCGGCTCAGGTCCACTCCCAGCGGATGCCGTGGAAACCCGCGGCCATCCCGAACTCGATGAAGTGGACGCTCTGGTAGCTGGACAGCCGCAGGTCGGCGGAGTCCTTCAGCGCGGTGTGCCCGTCGGGCCGCCACGTCCGGTAGCAGCGGGCGGGCAGCGCCGCCGGGTGGAACCGGACCTCGATGAGGTACTCGTGCTGCGGGGTGCGGAAGCCGCGCCCCTCCTCGGTCACGGGCGGACCGGTCTCCTCGAACCCGAAGCCGTACTCCAGCAGGTAGGTCTCGCCGCGCCCGAGCGCCCGGTCGAACAGCAGCTCGGCGGCGATGAGGCCGCTCGTCTCGTCCATCCGGACGCGGCCGAACCGGCAGCCGCGCACGGTGCGGGACGAGGGCAGCACGCCCTGCGGGTGGTGGTATACGGCGATCCAGCGGTCCACGCCGCGCTGCTGGGCCTGGAACACCGCGCGGACGCGGACCTCGCGCAGTTCCCGGCGCCGCCCGATGAGGTACTGGTCGTGCAGGCTGAGCCCGGTGAGCTGCCGCTCGCCGCGGTCGCCGATCTCGTCCAGGAGGTCGCGGACGCCGGGCTCGGGGCACAGCTCCTCGACCGGCAGCCAGGGGCCGGCGGGACGGTCGGTGGTCGGCCTGAGCAGAGTCAGCAGGGAGTGCCGCGGCAGTTCGAGGATGGTCTCCAGGCCGCGGACGGCGCGCAGCGAGTCGGCGCGCTCGGGTCGGGTCCGGCCGCGCTGCCAGTAGCTCAGCGTGGACAGGCTGACCGCGATGCCCTGCTCCTCCAGGCGGCGCCGCAGGGAGTCGAGGCTCAGGCCGCGCGCCTGGATGGCGGCGTGCAGGGCGACGTTGAACGGCCCGTACTGGAGGATCTGGAGAAGATCGTCCTCTGCGACACTCTGCATGCTCGGCCTCCGGATCGGCTCCGGCCGGCCCCCGCAAAACGGCCTTGACTACCGCAATTGCAACTTCCGCGCTCACTGTAAGGCTCCCCGGCCCCGATGCCAACAGGCAAAGTGTCACAACCATCGGGCCCATACTCCGCCGAATCGGGTACCAATCCCGGCGCGCCGCGGCACCGGCTCCCGGCGGCGCGACAGGGTGCGCCTTCGCCGCACGCGCCGCGGGAGGGCGTCGCGGGTCCCGGGCCCGCCGGCGCGGGACGGGCCCGGGCGCCGGTCAGAGGCCGCGCTTGTCGAGCAGGCGGTTCGGCGTCCCGGCCGGGTTGCCGCTGATCACGCCGCTGACGGCGTTGGAGACGAGCCAGCCGCGGACGGCGCCGAAGGACGCGTCGCCGTAGGTGGCCTTGTAGAGGGCGGCGACGCCCGTGACGTGCGGCGTGGCCATCGAGGTGCCGCTGATGGTGTTCGTCCCCCCGTTCAGCCAGGTCGAGGTGATGGACGACCCCGGCGCGTACAGGTCGACGCAGGACCCGTGGTTGCTGTACGAGGCCCTGGCGTCGGTGATCGTGCTCGCCGCGACGGTGGTGGCGCCGGCCGCGCTCCCCGGCGAGTAGTCGCAGGCGTTGCGGCCGTCGTTGCCCGCGGCGACGGCGAGGAAGACACCGGAGTTCGCGAGGTTGTCGGCGGCGGAGTTCATCGCCGGCGAGTAGCCCCCGCCGAGCGACATGTTGGCCACCGCGGGCGCGGAGCGGTGGCCCGCCACCCAGTTCATGCCCGCGATGACGCCGGAGCTGCTGCCGCTGCCCTGGCAGTTCAGCACGCGGACGCCGCGCAGGTAGACGTTCTTGGCGACGCCGTAGGAGGTGGAGCCGACCGTCCCGGCGACGTGCGTCCCGTGGCCGTTGCAGTCGGCGCCGCTGCCGCCGAGGGCGTCGTACACGTTGGACGCGCGGCCGCCGAACTGCGGGTGCGCGGTGGAGATGCCGGTGTCGACGATGTAGGCGTACACACCCGCGCCCGTCGAGTCGTAGGTGTAGCTGTGCGACAGCGGGAGCGCCGTCTGGTCGATGCGGTCGAGGCCCCACGACGGCGGGTTCTGCTGCGTGCTGTCGGCTTGGACGACCGCGTCCTGCTCGATGCGGGCGACGCCGGCCGCGCGGCGCAGCTTGGCGAGTTTCTTGGGAGTGAGCTTTGCGGCGAATCCGTTCAGCACCATGCCATATCGGTACATGGCCTTGATGCCGTGCCGGGAAATGGTGGCGCCGATCGACACACCTGGCTTCAGCGTCACGATGTACTGGCCGGCGATTCCCCGGCCCGAGACGGCGAGGGTGAGCGGCGCGCGAAATGTCACGGCTGGAGCGGGCGCGGCGGAAGCCGCGATCAGGGACGCCGCGGCGACAGCCGTGAGCAGGGGTTTCTTCATCGGAACTCCATTCGTGGAGTCACCCCGGCCCCGAGAAAGGCCGGGGTCACGAAGCCGATCGACAGGAATGCTCGACGAGAACGTGAGAAATCGTCAGCATTTCCGTTCGATTTGCTTTTCCCGATGCTAATGCCATTCCCACTCGATGCCCACTATCCCGCGCCGCACGGTTCCGGCCGCGAGGTTCGCGCTTCCCGAAGTGCCGATCCACAACTCGCCGAGCCGCCGGCGCGGGGACGTGGAGCTCTCGGCCGTGAAGCCGTAGCAGCGGGCGGGCAGCCGGTCGCCGTCGAACCGGACGAGCGCCAGGTAGTCGTGGACGGGGTGGGAGAAGCGCCGGTCGTAGCTGTCGGGCGCGGGCAGCCCGATCGGGCCCAGCTCGTACTCGATGACCGCGGTGTCCCCCGTCGCCAGCACCCTGTCGAAGACCAGCTCGAACGCCACCAGCCCGCTCTCGGCGCGGATCCGGCCGGGGCGGCAGTACCGCACGTCGAGCAGCCCGGCCGCGTCGCCGTCGACCACGCCGGGAAGGTCGCCGTCGCCCGTCTGGTGGACGCAGACCACGCGGTCGATGTCGTCTCCGGTGGCCCGCAGGACGGTGCGCACCGACAGCGTCCAGGACCGGCGCGCCTCGTCCAGCCGGTACACGTCGTGGACGCTGAGCCGTTCGAGCCGGTGGTCGCCCGAGCGGTCGAGCTGCCCCACGAGGCAGGCGTAGCGCTCGGCGTCCGGCCACAGGTCGCGGACGCCGCGGCCCCGCTCCGTCCCGTTCGGCCCGCCCGGGGCGCCGGCGCGCGCGGCCGTGCCCCGGACGGGCGCGGCGTTCGGCGCGGGATCCTCCAGCAGCTCGATGAGGGCGCCGGACGGCACCTGCAGGATCTCCTCCAGCGCGACGACCACGGTGCGCGAGCGCGGCCGGCTGCGGCCCCGCTGCCAGTAGCTCAGGGTGGCCACGCTGACCGTGAGCCCGCGCCGGCCGAGCCGGTGACGGATCCGCTCCAGGGTCAGCCCGCTCGACTGAATCGCCTGCCGCAACGCCCCGGCGAACTCCACGGCGGGATGGTACCCGGCCCAGAAGATCGATTCAGGTACCGGGTCAGATCAGGCACGCAATGACAATCAGAAGAGAATCGACATAAAAGAGCCCAGTTCGGTGAATCCGACCCGGCGGTACGCCGCCCGCGCCCGGGTGTTGTAGTCGTTGACGTACAACGAGACGGTCGGCGCGATGCCGTGCAGCGCCTCCCGCACCACCGCGGACATCCCCGTCTCCGACCGGCCCTGCCCCCGCAGGTCGGGAGGCACCCACACGCCCTGCACCTGGCAGGCGCGCGGGGTGACGGCGCCGACCTCGGCCTTGAACATGACGCGGCCGTCCTCGATGCGGGCGAAGGCGCGACCGTCGCGGATCAGCTCGGCGACGCGGGCCCGGTAGAGCACGCCCCCGTCACCGGCGTTGGGCGACACCCCGACCTCTTCGGTGAACATCGCCACGCAGGCCGGGTAGACGATGTCGAACTCCTCCATCCGGACCCGGCGCACGCCGGGGTCGGCGGGCACGTCGGGGACGGAGGAGGTCGCCATCACCGGCTGGGCGGCGCGGACGGCCCGGGGCGGCCCCCAGTACGGCGCGAGGATCTCCCACAGCTCTCCGACCGCGTTGACGGGCCCGACGATGGACGAGCAGCGCCGTCCCTGCGCCTGGGCCCGCTCGGCGAACGCCCGGACGGCATCCGGCCCGGCCGCGACCGGGATGAGGTTGGCGCCCGAGTAGCACAGCGACACGAGCCTGCCGTCCCGCAGGTAGCCCCACATCTGGGCGCCGAGGCGGCGCGGATCGAGCCCCGCGGCGTGCACGCGGGAGCTCACGAAGACGTTGGACACCGGGTCGGCGTCCAGGATCGCGAGGGCCTCCGCGCGGTACCTGTCGTCCAGCACGCGCACCGGCATCGAGCCCAGCATCCGCACGGCTACCGGCCCCCGGCCCTCACCACTGATGGCTCCACGTGGACAAGCCTATGCCGTCCGGACGCCGTCCACCTCCGCGGCCTCCGTCATGGCCTCGTCCGGGAAGGGGTCACCGGTGCGCGGCCGCGTGCTCCGCCCTGCCCGCCTTCGCCACGACAGGTTCGGGCCCGGCCGCGCACTCGCGGTCCGGCCCCGGCCGGTTCGCGGGCAGCCCCCCGCCGCCGAGGTACGCGGCGACGGCCAAGTCGACGCACCTGTCGCCTGTCAGCGAGACGCCGTGGTTGCGCCCGCCGACCTGGACGAGCAGCCTGGAGGTCGGGAACCGGCGGTGCATCTCCAGCGCGCCCGGATACGGGGTCGCGGCGTCCTCGGTGGCCTGCACCATCAGGATCGGCGGCAGCGCGGAGCCGCCCCCGACCCGCGGCTGCAGCCCGCCCGGAACCCCCCAGAAGGCGCAGGGCGCGTTGTACCAGGTGTTGCTCCAGGTCTCGAAACGGTAGCCCCGGCGGTAGAGGCGCTCGCTGTCGGCGTGCCAGCGCCCCCAGTCGCGCGGCCAGGCCGCGTCCCGGCACTGGACGGCGTTGTAGACCGTGTAGTTGTTCTGGTCGAGCCGTGACGGCGGCTGCCACACCTTGCGCAGCGGCCCCGGGTCGTGCCGGACGGCGTAGGCCGACAGGGCCCTCGCGTGCCCGGCCCAGTTGTAGTCGCCGTACCCGTCGGCGAGGAACGCCTCGTCGAGTTCGGAGGGCCCGATCCGCCCGCCGATCGGCTTGGCCTTGAGCGCGGCGCGCACCCTGGCGTAGGCGGCGGCGACCTTCCGTCCGGAGTCGCCGAGCCGGTAGGTCCTGTGGTGGCGGGCGATCCAGGCGAAGTACGCGTGGATGCGCTTCTCGAAGGCGACGTTCTGGTCGAGGTTGTCGCCGTACCAGACCCCGCTCGGCCGGACGACGCTGTCGAGCACCATGTGCCGGACCCGCTGCGGGTACATCGTGGCGTACACCGCGCCGAGGTACGTCCCGTACGAGTACCCGAAGTAGCTGATCTTCTGCTGGCCGAGGGCGGCGCGGACGGCGTCCATGTCGCGGGCCCAGTCGGCGGTGCCCATGTGCGGGAGGATCGCGCCGTACCGGCGGGCGCAGTCGCCGGCGTAGTGCCGCGCCCGCGCCTTCCACGCCTCCTCCTCAGCCGCGCTCGCGGGGACCGTGTCGGGACGGGGGCGGCCGGGGCTCTGGTAGCCGGGGTCGCAGATCAGCTCGGGCCTGCTGGCGCCGACGCCGCGCGGGTCGAAGCCGATCCAGTCGTAGGACGCCGCGACCCGCTTCGGCAGCGACCCCGCGAAGAACGCGGCCAGGTCGCGCCCGTGCGCGCCGGGCCCGCCCCGGTTGAGCAGCACCACGCCCCTGGACCTGGACGCGGTGTGCCGGGCGCGGCTGATCTCCAGGGTGATCTGCCGCCCGGCCGGGTCCGCGTAGTCGAGCGGCACCCGGACGGACGCGCACTGCAGGCCCTTGAGCCGGGTGCCCTCCACCGGATCCTTGGCGGGGCAGGACCTCCACGCGAGACCGGCGGGCCTCGGGTCGGGATGGGGGGCGGGGGCGGCGTCCGCGGGCCTCCCCAGTGCGGCGGCCCCGGCGACGGCGAGTGTGACCGCGGCGGCCGCCGTTCCGGCGGCGGCCCTCTTTCCAGCGTCGTTCAGCACGTTCGCTTTCTACCGGCGGGGCGGCCGGGAACCGCGCACCCCGAGGATCGCGCGATTCCAGCCCCAAACGGGACCACTCGCGAAACGAACGCCAGTAAGCGAGACGCGGTGCGCCCGCCCCGCCCTCGTGGAGGGACGGGACGGACGCACCGCGGAACACGCCTGCGTACTATCCGATGGCCGTGCCGCCGACCGCTACGGGCGCCCGACCGGGAGGTCCTTGCCCGCGGAGGCGCGCGCGGCCTTCGCGGTCATGGCCGTCGGGTCGGGGTCGTTCAGCGCCGGGACGGCCTTGCAGTAGGCGTCCGGGCCGCGGTGGCTCTGCGGCAGCGCCCCGGTGTCGAGGTACGCCGCGACCCTGTCGTCCAGGCACGCGTTGCCGTTGAGCGTGTTGGCGTGGGTCTTGCCGCCGACCTCGAACACCAGGCGCGAGGACGGGAAGAGCTTGTGCATCTCCACGCCGCCCGCGACCGGGGTCGCCGCGTCCTGGGTGGACTGCACGAGCAGCATGCCCGCCAGGCCCTTGGCGCCCTTCAGCTTGAACTCCGGCCCGCCCTGGAACGGCCAGAAGGCGATCGGGGCGTTGAACCAGACGTTGCTCCAGGTGTTGAACCTGTAGCCCTGCCGGTAGAGCTTCGCGGCGTCGTGGTGCCACTTGCTCCAGTTGCGCGGCCAGCGCGCGTCGGCGGCCTGGACGGCGTTGTAGACGGCGAAGCCGTTGTCGTCGCCGCCGGGGTTCATCCAGTCGAGGAGCCCGGAGGCGTCCTTGTCGTTGACCCACGCCGAGAGCGCCTGCGCGAACGGGATGTAGTAGCCGGTGTTGTAGCCGGCGGACAGCACGGTGTCGTCCAGCTCGTCCGGGCCCATCTTGCCGCCGATCGGCGCCTTCTTCGCGGCGGCGCGGACGGCGTAGTAATTGGCCTCGACGGCCTTCTCGCTCTTGCCGAGGTGGTAGAGCGAGTCGTACTTCGCGATCCAGGCCCACCAGGCCTTCATGTTGTGCTCGAAGGCCTTGTCCTGCTCAAGCTGGGCGTCGTACCAGACCGTCTTCGGGTTGACGTTGCCGTCCAGCACCATCCGCTTCACGCGCTTGGGGAAGAGCGTGGCGTAGGTGGCGCCGAAGTAGGTGCCGTACGAGAAGCCGTACCAGCTGATCTTCTCCTGGCCGAGCGCGGCGCGGATCGCGTCGACGTCGCGCGCGGCGTCGGTGGTGCGCATGTGCGGCAGCAGCCAGCCGAACTTCTTCGCGCAGTCCTGCGCGTACTTCCTCGACTTGGCGATCCAGGCCTTCTCCTCCTTGGCGGAGGAGGGCACGTAGTCCGGCCGGATCGGGTCGGAGAAGTTCGGGTCGCAGCTCAGCGCGGGCTGGCTGGAGCCGACGCCGCGCGGGTCGAAGCCGATGATGTCGTACTTGGCGGCGACGTCGGCGTGCCCGGTGCCGCCGATCCAGCGGGCGAGGGCCGGCGCGTACTGCAGGCCGCTGCCGCCCGGGCCGCCCGGGTTGACGAACAGGGTCCCCTGGTAGTTCTTCTCGTCGGTGTGCCGGAAGCGCGACACCGCGATGGAGATCTTGCGGCCGTTGGGCCGGGCGTAGTCGAGCGGCACCTCGACCTGGGCGCACTCGGCCTTGTTCATCGGGTCGTTAGGGCCGCTGACCTCGCACTTGCCCCAGTCGATGCCCTTGACCGCGGCGGCACCGGAGCCCCCGGTGTCCGCGCTCGCGGAGACGGCGAACCCTGCGCCGCCCGCCGCCACGACCGCAGCGGTCGCGACGAGAACGATCCTTTTCACTTGACCCCCTCAGATCGGCGACTCCGGGCCGGCGCCATGCCGGAGGGGGGCGTCGCCGATGCGTGGCTGATGCGTACTACCTGCGTGTCGCGCCCTGCTTGCCGCGACCTGCGTGCCGCGACCTGCGCGGCCGGCGGTGCCGGACCCCGGGGACCGCTCCCCGGGGTCCGGACCGCATGGGCTGCTACCGGCGTCAGCGGATGACGTCGGCCTTGAGCTGCGCGGCCTTCTGCGAGCCCGCGCCGCTCAGCGTCCTGGCGGTCGCCGTGGACGGCGGCTTCGGGTCACCGAGCTGCGGGACGTGGACGGTGCTCTGCTTCGGACGCTCTCCCCGCAGGAAGTAGGCGTCGAAGTAGGCGTCCACCTGGGCGGAGCCGCGGTGCACGATGCAGTGCGTGCGGTCGCCGTCCTGGACGACCAGGCGCGAGCCCTTGAGCCGGCGGTGCATCTCCAGCGCGCCCGCGTACGGCGTGGCCGCGTCCGCGGTCGACTGGAACATGAGGATGTTGCGCGGCAGGTCGCGGGTGTGGCCGATGTTCACCGGCTTGCCGGCCTTGGCGGGCCAGTACAGGCACGGGGCGTTGTACCAGGCGTTGGCCCAGGTCTCGAACGGGTGCTTCCGGTCGATCCGCTCGTTGTCGCGCTGCCACTTGTTCCAGCTCAGCGGCCACTGGACGTCGGTGCACTGCACGCCGAGGTAGACGGCGTAGCCGTTGTCGTCGGAGCCGCCGGTCGTCGGCGCGCCGAACGTCCCCGCGAACGTGGCGGTGTCGCCCGACTTGTACGCCGAGAGGGCGGACGCGTACCCGTGCCAGATGGCCTGGCTGCGCCGGTACCCGGCGTTCAGGATCACGTCGGTCAGCTCGTCCGGCCCCACGGCGAGCGTCTGCCCGCTGTCAGGGTCGGTGTAGTAGACCGGCTTGTTCTTGAGCTGCGCCCGCAGGTCGTAGAAGAAGCTCCGGACCTGCTTCTGCGTGGTGCCGAGGTGGTACACCGAGTCGTACTTGGCGATCCAGCCGAAGTAGTAGTCGATGTTGATGTCGAACTGGACGTCCTGGTTCAGGTTGGCGTCGTACCAGGCGTCGGAGGGGCCGACGTTGCCGTCCAGCACCATCTTCCCGACGTTCTTGGGGTAGACGGTGGCGTAGGTGGAGCCGAGGTAGGTGCCGTAGGAGGCGCCGTAGTAGTCGAGCTTCTTGTTGCCGAGCGCCCGGCGGATCGACTCCACGTCGTTGACCGAGTCGATCGTCTTGATGTGGTTGAGCAGCCCGGTCTTGTCGGCCTTGCCGCACGCCTCGGCGTAGCCCTTGGACAGCTTCAGCCACGTGGCGACCGACTTCCGGTCGCCGGTGCCGTAGTCCGGGCGCGGGGCGTTGGTGTAGTTCGGGTCGCAGCTCAGGGCCGGGACGCTCATGCCGACGCCGCGCGGGTCGAAGCCGATGACGTTGTACGCCTCGCGCATCGGGGCGGAGTTCTGCGCGAACACCCGCGGCCCGAACAGCGCGCCGCCACCGCCCGGCCCGCCGGGGTTGACCACGATGTCGCCCTTGGCCGGACCGGAGCCGGTGTGCGGCGTCCTGGTGAGCTGGATCGTGATCTTCTTGCCCTGCGGCTTGGCGTAGTCCATCGGCACCGACAGCTCGGCGCACTGGACGATCTTGGAGACGGGGTACAGCCCGTCGTACAGGTCGTGCACCGTCTGGACGAAGTCCGCGGGGCAGGCGTGCCACTGGGCCGCCGAGGGGTTGAATCCTCCGGCCGTTCCGGCGGAGGGGCTCGCGGCCTGTGCGCTTGTGGCGCCGAGACCGGTGAGACCGAGCCCGGCCACCGCGGCCACGACAACAGTCCTCTTCACATATCCCCCTATCGTGCCGACTCCGGTTGAGTCAGACATACGGGTAAATGAGTGAAGATTGTTGCGGTTCGGGCGTACCGCCCAACAGGGGCCCATCAGAGTGGATGCGGAATCGTGACAAGATCAGCGGAACTCTGTGATAACTCCGAACGTTCCGGTCGCGGATGCCCAGCTCCGGGACGGATTCCGGGCATACGAAAAGGCCCCGGGTCACAAGACCCGGGGCCCTGAAGTCCCGTTACGGCGCCGCCCGGAGCGAGGGCGCCGGCCCGGACGCGGGGGTCAGCCGACCACCACCTCGGCGCCCGGTCCGGAGACGGTGCCGTCCTCGGCGATCTCGATGCCCATCTCGTCGGCGATGCGCATCGCCTCCTCGATCAGGGTCTCGACGATCTGCGCCTCGGGGACGGTCTTGACGACCTGCCCCTTGACGAAGATCTGGCCCTTGCCGTTGCCCGACGCGACGCCGAGGTCGGCCTCGCGGGCCTCGCCGGGCCCGTTCACCACGCAGCCCATCACGGCGACGCGCAGCGGGACCGGGAAGTCCTTCAGCCCGGCGGTGACCTGTTCGGCCAGCGAGTACACGTCCACCTGCGCGCGACCGCAGGACGGGCAGGAGACGATCTCCAGGCCGCGCTTGCGCAGCCCGAGCGACTCCAGGATCGCCGTGCCGACCTTCACCTCCTCGACCGGCGGCGCGGACAGCGACACCCGGATCGTGTCGCCGATGCCCTCCGCCAGCAGCGCGCCGAACGCGACGGCCGACTTGATCGTGCCCTGGAACGCCGGGCCCGCCTCGGTGACGCCGAGGTGCAGCGGGTAGTCGCAGGCCGCCGCCAGCTTCCGGTACGCCTCGATCATCACGACCGGGTCGTTGTGCTTGACCGAGATCTTGATGTCGCGGAAGTCGTGCTCCTCGAACAGCGAGCACTCCCACAGCGCCGACTCGACCAGCGCGTCCGGAGTGGCCCTGCCGTGCTTCTCCAGCAGGCGCTTGTCCAGGGAGCCGGCGTTCACGCCGATGCGGATCGGCACGCCCGCGTCCTTGGCGGCGCGCGCGATCTCGCCGACCCGGTCGTCGAACTTCTTGATGTTGCCCGGGTTGACGCGGACGGCCGCGCAGCCGGCGTCGATCGCCGCGAACACGTACTTGGGCTGGAAGTGGATGTCGGCGATGACGGGGATCGGCGACTTGCGCGCGATCGCCGGCAGCGCCTCGGCGTCGTCCTGCGACGGCACGGCGACGCGGACGATCTGGCATCCGGACGCGGTCAGCTCCGCGATCTGCTGGAGCGTGGCGTTCACGTCGGCGGTGAGGGTCGTGGTCATCGACTGCACCGACACGGGGGCGTCGCCGCCCACCGGGACGTCGCCGACCATGATCTGCCGGGATCTGCGGCGGGGCGCGATCGGTCCCGGCGCCCCCTGCCCGTCGCCCTCGCCGCGGACGCTCGGTATACCCAGTGAAACGCTCATCCCTCTCCTCAATTTTCGGCCCCGTACAAAGCCTAGGTGCCCCGCGCGGCTGAGTTGACGGCACCCGGCTTCAGCCAGTGTGACCATTTGAGCACACTCGGTAAACGTTTCACGTCATTACGGCAGTCGGAGGGGGTTCAGCACGTCGGCGAGAATCAGGAGCACGCCGAATCCCACCAGCAACAGCACGGCCAGGTATGTCAAGGGCATGAGCCGTGTCATGTCCACGGTGCCCGGATCCGGCCGCCCCCTGATCCGGTTGACGCCGGCCCGCGCCCGCTCGTAGGCGACGACCGCGAGGTGACCGCCGTCCAGCGGGAGCAGGGGCAGCACGTTGAGCACGCCGAGGAAGATGTTCACCGAGACGACGAGCGAGAGGTAGAGGGCGAGCTTGTCGCGGGCGGAGCTCTGGGCGGAGAAGATCTGCCCGGACACCTCGGTCGCACCGACCACGCTGCCGACCTGGCCGCCGGGCGTGCTCCCCCGCTCGGGCGAGAACAGCTTCGGGACGGCGGAGGGCAGGTCCGCCGCGGCCCGCCCGATCCCCGCGACGGTGCGCCCGATGCCCTCCCCGGCGAACACGGCCGCGTTGAGCGGCCCGGTCCGCTCGTACCCGGCGCCCACGACCTTCGCCGACATGCCGACGAACGGCCGCCCGTGCACGTCCGCGAGCGTGATCCGGAGCGTCACCGGCTCCGGCGCGCCCGGCCGCACGACCACGGCCGTCACGGTCCGGCCCGGCTCGGCCGCGTCGATCGCCCGGGTGAGCCCGCTCCAGTCGGAGATCGGGGTGCCGTCGAACGAGACGACGCGGTCGCCCGCGCGCAGCCCGGCCCGCACGGCGGGGGACGCCGGCCGGTCCCCGCCGCAGCCGCTGGACAGCGAGGCGGGCACGCACGTCGTGACCGCCTCGACCGTGCTGGTCACCGTGCCGGGCTCCCGCACGCCGATCGTCATGGCCATCACCATGAGCAGCAGGAACGCGAACACGAGGTTGGCGACCACCCCGGCCGCGATGACGACCGCGCGCCTTCCGGCGGGCTGCCGGTAGAACGCGCGCGGGCGGTCCGCGGCGGGGATCTCCTCCAGCGGCGTGTAGCCGACGATCTTGACGAAGCCGCCCAGCGGGATCGCCTTCACGCCGTACTCCGTCTCGCCCCGGCGGGCGGACCACAGGGTCGGGCCGAACCCCACGAAGTACTGCGTGGCCTTCATCCCGAACCGCTTGGCGGTGAGCAGGTGCCCGCCCTCATGGAGCATCACCGAGACCAGCAGTGCCACCACGAACGCCACCGCGCCGAGGAAGAAGGCCATCGGGTCCCCTCCGAGGTTCCTCCCGAGGCGGGCCCCGGGTCAGACGGTCGCGGTCAGTTCCCTGGCCCTGGTCCGCGCCCAGGAGTCCGCCGCGAGGACGTCGTCGAGCGTCAGGCCTCCGCTGGTGCCCGAACCGTGCTCCTCCACTACCCGCGCGACGGTGTCGACTATCCCGAGGAACGGGAGCCGTTCCGCGCGGAAGGCCTCCACGCACTCCTCGTTGGCGGCGTTGTAGACGGCGGGGACCGTCCCGCCCAGCTCGCCGGCACGGCGCGCCAGCGCGACCGCGGGGAAGGCCTCGTCGTCCAGGGGGAACAGCTCCCAGGTGTGCGCCCTGGTCCAGTCGACGCCGGGCGCGGCGTCCGGCACCCGGTCGGGCCAGTCGATGCCGAGCGCGATCGGCAGCCGCATGTCGGGCGGGCTCGCCTGCGCCAGCGTGGAGCCGTCGGTGAACTCGACCATCGAGTGGATGACCGACTGCGGGTGCACCATGACCTCGATGCGGTCCATCGGGACGTCGAAGAGCAGGTGCGCCTCGATGACCTCCAGGCCCTTGTTGACCAGGGTCGCGGAGTTGATCGTGATGACCGGGCCCATGTCCCAGGTCGGGTGGTTCATCGCCTGCTCCGGGGTGACGCCGGTCAGCTCGTCGCGGGCCCGCCCCCGGAAGGGTCCGCCGCTCGCGGTGAGCACCAGCCGCCGCACCTCCTCGGCCCGCCCGCCGCGCAGGCACTGGGCGAGCGCCGAGTGCTCGGAGTCGACGGGGACGATCTGCCCCGGGCGCGCCCGCTCCTTGACGAGGGGGCCGCCGACGATGAGCGACTCCTTGTTGGCGAGGGCGAGGGTGCGCCCCGCGTCCAGCGCGGCCAGCGTCGAGGCGAGGCCGAGGGCGCCGGTCACCCCGTTGAGCACCACGTCGCACGGCCAGGCGGCGACCTCGGCGACCGCGTCGGGACCTGCCACGATCTTGGGGATGGGGTAGTCGCCGGAGGAGTAGCCGCGCCGCTTGGCCTCGGCGTAGAAGGCGAGCTGGAGCTCCTGCGCCGCGGAGGCCCTGGCCACCGCGACGACCTCGGGGCGGAACTCCAGCGCCTGCTCGGCCAGCAGGTCCACCCGCCCGCCGCCGGCCGCCAGCCCCGTCACCCGGAACCGGCCGGGGTTGCGTCGGATCACGTCCAGGGCCTGGGTGCCGATGGAGCCGGTGGAGCCGAGGACGACCAGCTCGCGGGCGGCCGTGTCGGGGCTTGAAGGAGACATCACGCGTCCATTGTCGGGCATCGGCCGCCCCGGGGTCGCGCGGACGCGGTTCGCCCCCGCCGCCGTCCCGGCCTCCGTCCAAGCCCCCCGTATCAGCCCCCGTCTCAGCCCTCGTCGCCGTCGTAGGCGCTCCGCGCCCGCTCGACCTTCTCCAGGTTCTCGGCGGACCACTCCGCGAGCGCCGCGAACAGCGGCGCGAGGCTGCGGCCCAGCTCGCTGATCTCGTACTCGACGCGCGGCGGCACCTCGGGGTGGTAGGTGCGGACGACGAGCCCGTCGCGCTCCATCTGCCGCAGGCGCTGGGTCAGCACCTTCGGCGTGATCGTGGCGACGCGGCGCTGCAGCTCCACGAACCGCTGCCGCCCGTACTCGTGCAGCGTCCAGAGGATCGGGGTCGTCCAGCGGCTGAACACGAGGTCGACCACCGGGGCGATCGGGCAGGCCAGCTCGGGGTCGAGCGCCTCCTCGGTCCTGGCGTCCACCATCACGGCCTCCCGGGGTAGTCACTTTCTTCTAGGTACCTACTATATCCAGGATGTTAGCTTTCCTCGTGTCGCACCGCGACGGCGCCGCCCCGGCGGTGTCAATGCAGCTCAGAGGGAGAAAGCAATGATCGTTGTCATGGGCGCCACGGGGAACGTCGGGCGGCCGCTGGTGCGGGCGCTGGCCGAGGCGGGCGAGCGGGTGACGGCGGTGTCGCGCACCGACCCCGGCGACCTGCCCGCAGGCGTCGTCCACCGCGCGGCCGACCTCGCCGAGCCGGAGACCCTGCGGCCCGTCCTGGACGGGGCGGACGCGCTCTTCCTGCTCGTCGCCGGGCACCTGCTCGGCACGCCCGAGGCCCTGGACCCGCGCGCCGTCCTGGACGTGGTGAAGTCCGCCGGCGTGGAGCGGGTCGTGCTGATGTCCTCGCAGGGCGCCGGCACGCGCCCGACGGCGCACGGCCACAGCCACCTCAAGGCGTTCGAGGACGCCGTCCGGGAGTCGGGGCTGGACTGGACCATCCTGCGGCCCGGCGGCTTCGCGAGCAACGCGTTCGCGTGGGCGGAGCCGGTCCGCGCCCACCGGGCGGCCGCCGCGCCGTTCGCCGACGTCGCGCTGCCGTTCGTCCACCCGTCCGACATCGCCGAGGTCGCGGCCGCGGCCCTGCGGGAGAGCGGGCACGAGGGCCGCGTCTACGAGCTCACCGGGCCCGCCCCGATCACGCCGCGGGAACGGGCGCGGACGATCGGCGACGTGCTCGGCGAGCCGGTGGCGTTCGCCGAGCAGACCCGGGAGGAGGCGCGGGCGCAGATGCTGGAGTTCATGCCCGCGCCGGTCGTCGACGGCACCCTCGACATCCTCGGCGAGCCGACCGAGGCCGAGCGCCGCGTCAGCCCCGACGTGGAGAAGGTGCTCGGCCGCCCGTCCCGCTCCTTCGCGCAGTGGGTCGGGGAGAACGTCCACGCGTTCCGCTGAGTCAGCGGGAGAGCGGGAGCCGGAGCACGAGGCGGGCGCCGTAGGTCCCGTCGGCGACCTGCAGGGTCCCGCCGTGGGAGAGGGCGATCTCCCGCGCGATCGGCAGGCCGAGCCCGCTGCCGCCCTTCTCGCGGCTGCGGGCCGGGTCCAGCCGGGCGAACCGCTCGAAGACGCGGTCCCGGTCGGCGAACGGGATCCCCGGGCCGTCGTCGTGCACCTCGACGACGGCCCCGTCGCCGTCCGCGCGGACCTCGACCTCGATCTGCGCGGCGGCGTAGCGCTCGGCGTTGGCGAGCAGGTTGCGCACCGCGCGGCCGAGGCGCTGCCGGTTGCCGCCGACGATGAGGCCCGGCTCGGCCTTCACCACCATCGCGACCGGCGGGTTGCGCAGCGCGGCCTCCGCCTCCACCAGCGCCCCGAGGTCGATGGGTTCCCGGGCGGGGATGTCGCCGGAGTCGAGGCGGGCGAGGACGAGGAGGTCCTCGACGATCCGGTGCAGCCGGTCGATGTCGGCCAGCGAGTGGCGCAGGGTGTCGACGGCGTCGCCGTCCTCGGGGGCGGCGAGGGCCAGCTCGATGCGGGTGCGCAGCCCGGTGATCGGCGTGCGCAGCTCGTGCGAGGCGTCGGAGATGAACGCGCGCCGCTCCAGCATCGCGGTCTCCAGGCGGCCGAGCAGCTCGTTCACGCGCTCGGCCAGCCGCTCCGCCTCATCGCCCGTGGCCGGGACGGCGACGCGGCCGCCCCCGTCGTCCTCGGTCAGCCTCTCCAGCTCCCGCCGGAGCCGCTCCACCGGACGGAGCGACCCGCGCGAGGAGTGCGCCATCCCCCACCGGGCCGCCGCGACGGCCACCGACGCGAGCGCGGCCATGACGGCCGCGAGCACCACGGGGCGGTCCACGCCGGCGAACGCGTAGAGGACGGCGGCCGCCGCGCCCACCGCGGCCACCATCAGACAGCCGAGTGCGGTGTCCGTCGCCAAGGTCACACGCGCCCGCCGGAGGCGGGGCATGTGGGGCCGGACTCGCCGATCATCGACGTTCCTGGCCGACATGTCTCCTTTGTACGTATGCACCTCCCAAAAGAGAGCAAAGGGTCCGCTCGGTGACCGCATAGCCTGCCGAAAAGCGGTCATCGCCTCGACGGCCCGCAGTGCCGGGTGCCGGGCTTAACCCGCGAGCCCCTGGGGCGCAGGGCGACACGTGAGGCTTTGCCGCCCTTTTCACCTTCCCTAGCGGCGACAACACTCTTCCCCGCCTATAAAGGAGGACGTGAAGGCGACTCCCACCGGGGGGATGGAGACATGGGCCAGACGGGCGAGCCGGTCGTCGACCCGCAGGGGTTGAGCACGGCCCAGCGCCTGGGCGACGCGTGCGTCGTCTGCCGCAAGAGGTGGCCCCGGCCGCGCGTCCGCGCCGGCCGCCTGCCGGACTCGTCCGGGGTGTTCGCGTGCGACGACTGCGCACCCGCCCCGCCGGTACCCCGCGCACGGCGGGGCCCCCGGGAGCCGCTCACGGGCGCCGGACGGGCGGTGGGAGAGCCGCCCCCGGCGCGGACGGCGGCAGGCGCCGCCGTCATGGAGGTCTCTCCAGGGAGAGGGTGACCTGGGCGTTTCGGGGGGAAGCCCGGGACCACCCATCAGGGCGCGCCCGACTGGGGGCGGTCGGGCGCGCCGGAGAGACTCTCGCGCGGACCTCAGGCCTTGGTGGCCTGGATCCAGGTCCGCGTCCACTCGGCGTAGTCGGTGCAGTCCTTCTTGCCCGACTCGCCGCCGCACGTCTTCGACGGCGCGTGCGCGAACACGATCTTGTTGAGGTAGCCGCGGTCGCCCACGTGGTAGGCGGCGCAGAAGCCGGACTTGAGACGGTCGCCCGAGCACGCCTGCGGGTTGGCGGGCGCGACCCCCGTCCACTCGGCGACCTGCTGCTGGACGTCCGGCGAGGCCGTCCACTGGAGCCACTGGTACATGCAGTTCGGGTGCTGGACGCGGGCGCCGATCATCCACGCGTCCATCCACCCGGTCGCGCCCTCGGACGGGATGACGCTCTGGACGGGCCGCGACGCGCGGTTCAGGACGTCCGCGTGGTAGGGCCAGGCCTGGCCGAGCACGGCCCGGCCGCCGGCGAACGCGCTGACCGCGTCGGCCGGGAGGTCCCAGTACTCCCCCACGAACTGACGCTGCTGGGCCAGGACCCGCCCGGCCGCCGAGAGCTGCGCCGGCGTCAGCGAGTACGGGTCGCGGATCTTGAGCTTGCGCTGCCGGCCCTTGAGGTAGAGCGCGGCCTCGGCGATCGCGAGCGGGCTGTCCCGCATGACGATCTTCCCGGAGTAGCGGCGGGCCTGGCCGGGGTCGAACAGCGCGGCCCAGCTCGTCGGCGCCGGGACGGCCCGGGTGTCGTACATCAGCAGGTTGGAGCCCCACACGTACGGCAGGCCGTAGTGCTTGCCGTCGCGCTCCAGGAGCTTGCGCAGCCTCGGTTCGAGCTTCTTGTAGCCGTCCACGAGGTCGGGGTTGATCGGGACGGCCTGGTTCTCCTCGACCAGCCGCCCGGCGACCTCCGGCGGCGCGGCGACGCCGTCGTAGCGGCGGCCCCGGTCGCGCATGAGGTCGGCCATCTCCTCGGGCGTCTTGACGACCTTCAGGCCGATCTTGCAGCCGGTGCGCTCCTGGAAGGGCGTGACCCAGTCGACGCGCGGGTCGGTGCCGCCGCTCTCCACCGAGCCGGGCAGCGTGAGGAGGTTCAGCGCCCCCTCGCCGGGGCCGAGGGTGCTCACCACCTTGGCGACGCCCACCGGCTTGTCGTCCCCGCCGCTGCACGCGCCGAGCCCCGCGGCGCCGAGTGCCGCGGCCGCCGCCAGGGCCGTCGCCGCCTTGACCCGTGCCGTGGCCCTGCGCCGCATGTCGCTCCCGATCCGTGCCAGGGCCCTCCCCCTCGCGAACGGGCCCGTCGGCGCAGCGTAGCGTCTCCGCGGCGGACGGACGCACCGACCCTGCCCGCGGACGGCGGCACCGGACGCCTTCGGCCGCCATTGCGCGGGTCGCGGCGGACGCTGACGATGTGATCGACGGTCTCGCGGAACTTCTCCCCCGCCCCAGGGGCACTTCAGCCGGAATTACCGAAGATCGCGACTCGTCTGTTTCCCGGCGGGCTTTCCCGCGGGTGACACCGGCATGACCATTACCGCACTCTCCGATGCGGATTTCGGCCGAACCGCTGGAAGGGGAGGCCGCCGGGCCCCGGAAGGGACGGCGGGTGCTGGCGTCCGCGCCATAAACGGAGGTTGCTGGAGAGGATATGGCGCGGGCCCGCGTCCCGTCCGGGGCCGCGGCGGCACCGGTGGGCGTGGTGGGGGTGGGGAACGGCGGATCACCCTGCGGTGCCGCCCGGCCACGCGATCACCGGTACCCGGCCGGACGGCGGCGGTGTGACGCCCTCGAGACGGAGGAGGTTCGAGGGACGCCGCACGTCCTGCCGGGGGTCGCGGGGCGGCCGGACAAGGCCGCCCGGGGGCGCCGGCCCGCCGGCCGGGCGCCGCGCCGGCGCGGTGCCGGCGACCACCTCGATCCGCGCGATGAGCCGCTGCGGAGTGTCGGCCTCGAGGAAGTCCCCCACGTCGCGGTCCCTGGGCGGCAACGCCCACCAATGGCCGGTGAACAGGCCGAACCAAATGGTCCAGCCCGGGAATCGCCTTCCGAGCGCGTCCACTTCGGCGGCGTGGTCGCCTGCGGTCATAGCGCGGCTCTCCTGCACATCCGGCTCCACCGGCCCGCGGCCCGACGACCCCGGGTTCCTTACTGCCGACCCTGACTTTTGAATTCGCTTCAATTAAGGGAGACAGTCAGATTGTGTCGCCGGACACAGACCCAGTCAATGGGGTGGAGCCATTATTCACCCTGCCGCCCAGGACGGAAATTGACAACGGAAAAACGCGCTCGGTAGGTAATTCCCGCGGCGCCCTCAGCCGCTGGTGGGGAAGCCGAGGTTCACCCCGCCGTGGGACGGGTCGAGCCAGCGCGCCGTCACGGCCTTCGTCCGGGTGTAGAAGTGGACGCCCTCCATGCCGTGGGCGTGGCTGTCGCCGAACAGCGAGTCCTTCCAGCCGCCGAACGAGTAGTAGGCCATCGGCACCGGGATCGGCACGTTCACTCCGACCATGCCGACCTCCACCTCGTTCTGGAAGCGGCGCGCCGCCCCGCCGTCGTTGGTGAAGATCGCGGTCCCGTTGCCGTAGGGGTTGGCGGCGATCAGTTCCATGGCCGCGTCGTAGGACCCGGCCCGCACGACCGACAGCACCGGGCCGAAGATCTCGTCCCGGTAGGCGTCCATGTCCGGGGTGACGTGGTCGAGGACGGCCGGTCCGAGCCAGAAACCGTCGCCGGCGCCGCCCAGGACGTCCGGGTCGCGCCCGTCGACGGCGAGCGTGGCGCCCTGCGCGACGGCGCCGTCCAGATAGGAGGCCACCCTGTCCCGGTGCTCCCTCGTGACGAGCGGCCCCATCTGCGAATCGGGGTGGTCGCCCGGCCCCACCCGCAGCCCGGCGACACGCTCCTTGATCTTGGCCGTCAGCTCGTCCCCGACCGGGTCCACGGCGACGACGACGGAGATCGCCATGCACCTTTCCCCCGCCGACCCGAAGCCGGCCGACACCGCGGCGTCCGCCGCGAGGTCGAGGTCGGCGTCCGGCAGCACGAGCATGTGGTTCTTGGCTCCGCCGAGCGCCTGCACGCGCTTGCCGTTCGCGGCCGCCGTCCCGTAGATGTGGCGCGCGACCGGGGTGGAGCCGACGAAGCTGACCGCCCTGACGTCGGGATGGCGCAGCAGGCCGTCCACCGCCGCCCTGTCCCCGTGCAGGACGTTGAAGACGCCGTCCGGCAGCCCCGCCTCGGCCCACAGCTCGGCGAGCCGGACCGATGCCGACGGGTCCTTCTCGGACGGCTTGAGCACGAACGTGTTCCCGCACGCGATCGCGACGGGGAACATCCACATCGGCACCATCGCCGGGAAGTTGAACGGGGTGATCCCGGCGGCCACGCCGACCGGCTGGAGGATCGAGTAGGCGTCCACCCGCGAGGAGACGTTCTCGGAGAACCCGCCCTTGAGCAGGTGCGGGATGCCGCAGGCGAACTCGGCGACCTCCAGCCCGCGGGCGACCTCGCCGGCCGCGTCGGCGACGACCTTGCCGTGCTCGGACGAGATGAGCCGGGCGAGCTCCCCGCGGTGCGCGTCCACCAGCTCGCGGAAGCGGAACAGCACCTTCGTGCGCTGCGAGAGCGAGGCGTCCCGCCAGCCGGGGAACGCCGCCTTCGCGGCGGCGACCGCGGCGTCGACCTCCCGGTCCCCGGCGAGGTCGACGGTCCCGGCCACGCGCCCGGACGCGGGCTCGAAGATCTCGCCCCGCCGGTCGCTCTCCCCGGCGAACGGCTTCCCGCCGATCCAGTGCGTCACGTGCCCGGTCATGCGTCCTCCCGGCGAGCGGACGGCCCGCGCCCTCCGGCGACGGCGGTCTCGTTGACGGCTTCCAGCGATGCGATCAGGATGCCGAGGCCCTCCGCGGCCTCGTCGTCGGTGAGGGTCAGCGGCGGCGCCATGCGCACCACGTTGCCGTACAGGCCGCCCTTGCCGACCAGCAGCCCCCGCTCGCGGGCGGCCTCCATCAGCGCGGCGGCGAGCGGCGGGCTCGGCTCGCCGGTCCGCGGATCGGCCAGCTCGACCGCGAACATCAGGCCCTTGCCCCGCACGTCCGCGACGATCGGGAACCGGCCGGCCGCCGCCGACAGCCCTCCGATGATCGTCGCGCCCTGCCGGGCGGCGTTGGACCGCAGGTCGTGGTCGAGGACGTAGTCGAGCGTGGCGTTGGCGGCGGCCATCGACACCGGGTTGCCGCCGAACGTGGAGATGCCGACCGCGTGGAGGCCGTCCATGAGGTCGCCGCGCGCGACGACGCCGCCGACCGCGAAGCCGTTGCCGAGCCCCTTGGCGAACGTGATCATGTCCGGGGTGACGCCGTGGTCGTCGATCCCCCAGAAGCCCCGGCCCGTCCGCCCCCAGCCGGTCTGCACCTCGTCGGAGATGAACAGGATGCCGAACTCGTCGAGGACGCGCTTGTAGGCGCCGAACAGGCCGTCCGGCGGCATCGTGAAGCCGCCGACGCCCTGGATCGGCTCGGCGATGAGCGCGGCGACGTCGCCGCCGGTCGCGGTGGCCAGCACGTGCCGCAGGTCCTGCGTGCACGCGTCGATGTACTGCTCGTCCGACATCCCGGCGAACTGCGGGAGCCGGCGGTCGGCGCCGTGCAGGAAGTGGACGTCCAGCGGGGAGTACGACAGGTTCGTCCAGCCGCGGTTCCCGGTGACGCCCGTCGCGGCGAACGACCGGCCGTGGTAGCTCTGCCGCATCGCGAGGACCTGGTCGCTGCGCCGCGCGTACGCGGCCAGCAGCAGGGCGGTCTCGTTGGCCTCCGTCCCGGAGTTGGTGAAGAACACCTTGGCGTCAGGGATGCCCGACAGCCGGGCGATCTTCTCGGCCAGCTCCACCTGCCCGCGCAGCAGGTACGCCGTGGAGGTGTGCACGACTCCGGTGGCGATCTGCCGCTCCACCGCGTCCCGGACCTCGGGCACGTCGTACCCGAGCATGTTCGTCAGGATGCCGATGAAGAAGTCGAGGTAGGAGTTCCCCTCGGCGTCGGTCACACGGTTGCCCTTGCCGCCGACGATCTCGATGGGGTCCCGGTAGTTGAGCGCCATCCAGGACGGCATGACGGCCCGGTGGCGCCTGAGCAGGTTCGCGTGTTCCGACATGCTCCAAGTCTCGTTTCCGGCGGGCGGCCGCGGCCACCCGCAGAGTGTCAGGACCGGGCGCCTCCGCTTAACGGTCTGCTGGCGGCCGACGATCTGTAACGGCCGGATCACCGCCGCTGACACCCTGTACGGATATCCTCGCCGTGATGCTGCCCACTGTCGACGACGTCCTCCAGCTCGACGCGGTACGCCGCGGCCAGCCGCACGTCGTCGCGGGCGCCGACCGCACCGGCAACCGGGTCCGCTGGGTGCACGTCGCCGAGGTCACCGACATCGCGCATCTGCTGCACGGCGGCGAGCTCGTCCTCACCACCGGGATCGCGCTGCCCGACGAGCCCGAGCGGCTGCGCGCCTACATCGCCGACCTCGCCGAGGTCGGCGTCAGCGGCCTGATGATCGAGCTCGGCCGGCGCTACGCCAGCGTGCTGCCGCCCCCGCTGATCGCCGCGGCCGAGGAGTTCGGCCTGCCGGTGATCGTGCTGGCGCACGAGCCCGCGTTCGTCGACATCACCGAGTCGGTGCACGCCCGGATCGTCCAGGAGCAGTTCGCCGAGCTGCGCGCCTCCGAGCAGCTGCACGAGATCTTCACGCAGCTGTCGGTCGAGGGCGCCTCCACCGACGAGGTCGTCCGGCAGGTGGCGGCGCTCGGCGGGCACCCGGTGGTGCTGGAGAACCTCGCCCACCAGGTCCTCGCCGCGGACGCCGGCGGCGCCGACCCGGCCGAGCTGCTGTCGGCGTGGGAGACCCGCTCGCGGGCCGTCCGCCCCGGCCGCCGCACCGGCTACGACGAGGCGTCCGGCTGGCTGGTCACGATGGTCGGCGCGCGGGGGGAGGACTGGGGCCGGCTGATCGTCGACCTCGGCGCGCCGCCGTCCCCGCGCGAGACCGTGCTGATCGAGCGGGCCGCCACCACCCTCGCCCTCGGCCGGCTCCTCGACCGGCACGCCGAGAGCGTCGAGCGGCAGGCGCACGGGACGATCATCGCCCGCATCCTCGCGCACGCCTACTCCGACCCGCAGGAGGCGGCGGCCCGCGCCCGCGCCCTCGGCGTCCCGCTGTCCGGCCGCCGGCTGCTCGGCGCCGTGCTCCGCCACCGCGGC